>QZJG01000046.1 GCA_003599275.1 Nitrospiraceae bacterium
CTCATTAACTTCTACTCTTCCGACAAGGTCTTCTGTTTCACCGATCAGCTCATTGGTAATGGGATGATAAAACGGTTTTCCCGTCCTGAAGACGGAAAACCTCATGCCCTTTTTGATGTCTCCTTCTGCTGCAAATCCGATGGACACAGTCCCGCCGGCAACGGCTGCCACCGTCCCGTTTGAAGGATTAAAATAAGACAGGACCGCGTCTGTCGCCCCTTTGAGGGTTTTGTCCGTTTTCGCGTCTGTGGGAGACCCCGACGGCCATGCGCCCGTGACGAGCAATAAAGATAATATGAGTGAGACCGAACAGATTAGTTGATATTCCCTGCAGCCTGCTGCAGGGAATCTAATGTAAGGAATATATTTCATTACATTCGCTCGCTTGACCCTGCAGCAGGCTGCAGGGAATATGCTCACTATCCATTTATTCATTAGTTTTTAACACCAGCGCTTCATGCGGTTCAGGGCAAAGACAGGCTCGGGGCTTTGCCGAACAAATATTTAAAGTCATCGTCTTCAAATTTCAGGCCGCCGCCCAGGTATATCCCACGGCGGTCGGGATTTAAAATATTGTCGATACCGGCGCTTAAAAAAACAAATTTAAATAAGCTGTAATCGACCCCAATTCTTGCGTGCGCCTTGTCCGCTTCAGCTTCTTTTCCGCTGAAATCCCAGACGTCCAATTTAATTCTTCCTTTGTCTTTCTGAAAAAAGTAATCAGCCCCCATTCCGAAGGTGTTTTCTGTCAGGCCTATCCTGAGAGCAAGGTCTTCAAAGCGTCTTGCATATTGTGCCGAGAACTCTATTTTGTGTTTTATCTCTTCCTCGACGGTCGTGACTCCGTTTATTGTTCTGTCTGTCTCTTCCACCGACCCCATCGGATCGGTGACCACCCCGAGGATGTAATATTTGTCTTTTCTGGGCTGAAGCGTCAGGTCGAAATATCCCTTCCATTCCGACTCGCCGGTGTTGTATTCGCTGTGGAAATCCAGGAAAGTCCTCAGCCCGCCTACGACGTCAAGCGTTTTGCCTGCCTGCTCGGAGACCTTGCTCAGGGAGTCATAGAGTTTACTGTCCTTCATGAGTTTGCCCAGTGTGCCTTCGCCGCTCTCTATCTTTTGTGCGATATTGGTGGCTGATTTGGAGACTGTCCTGATATTCTCCACGCTTTCTTTTAACGCATACCTGTTTTCCCCAACAACCTCCCTGAGGTCTTTTGAAAGGGCGCTAAGGTCATCCAGCAGTTTCGGGACCTTGTCTTCGAAACTCTTTGCCGCCCTGCTCATGTCATCGACAACCCCCGGCCCTTTGTCCGCAAGCTCTTCCGTGAATCTGTCCAACTGGGCCAGCACTTTGCGTAAGGGCTCCCTGTTTTCCTCTGAAATTTCTTTGAGGTTTTGAGCGAGGAGTTTCAGATTGTCGATCGCTTCGGAAAGCGACCGTTTCTCCTTCTCTCCGAAGACATTTTTCAGGTTTTCCGACAGTTCGCTTATATGTGCCGCTGCGGTAGTGAGCTTGTTGGCAAGCATGTCGATGTCTGCTGCGGGGATGACGGTCGTTATGGTCTCGCCGGACCTGAGGACCGGCTCGTCCGGGGTGCCTGCAGAGAGGGCGAGATACCGGTCGCCCAGAAGGCCCGACATCTTTAAAAACGCCTTTGCATTTCTGTATATTTTCACTTCGGGGTTTATGAGAAGGGTAAGCCTTGCCCTGCCTTCTTTGAGAGTGATTTTATCCACTATCCCGACGTCCACTCCGGCGACCTTGATCCGCGATTTTTCATCGAGGCCGTTTATGTCGCTGAATTCCACATACAGCCTGTAACCTTTCTCCCATAGAAAAGGCATCCTTCCGACTTTGAAGGTCATGTAGGAAAGTACCATGATTACAATTATTGCGAACAGTCCTACCTTCAGCTCCGTCGATGCGCTTTTCATCTCTCTATTCCCTCTATAATTATGGGGCCGGTTGACCTGCCCTCGATAAATTGCCGCACTACCGGGTCTGATGTGTTTTTTATTTCATCGGTTGTACCCCTGGCAATAATTACACCATTATAAAGCATGGCAATAGTATCTGCAATCTTGTAGGCGCTTCTCATGTCATGCGTAATGGCGACCGACGTTACATGGAGTTTTTCCCTCATTTTTATAATAAGATCATTAATGGCGTCGGCCATTATGGGGTCCAGACCCGTGGTAGGCTCGTCATAGAGAAGTATGTCCGGCTCCATGGCGATGGCCCTTGCGAGACCGACCCTCTTTTTCATGCCTCCGGAAAGCTCGGAGGGCATCAGGCCCTCAACGCCTGTGAGTCCCACCAGTTTCAGTTTCTGCACGGCTATCTCTTTTATCTCGCGATCGGTCATGCTCGTATGGCGTTTCAGGCCGAAACCAACATTTTCCCATACATTCATGGAATCGAAAAGCGCGGCCGACTGGAAGAGCATACCTGTTTTTTTCCTGAGCTCATTCAGCCCGTCTTCATCAAGCCGTGAGATGTCCGTCGAGTCGATTGTGACGGTCCCTTCCTCCGGCTTCAAAAGACCGATGATGTGTTTCAGCAGCACGCTCTTTCCCGAGCCGCTGCCTCCTATGACAACAACGCTCTCGCCTTTTTCAACCTTGAGGTCGACTCCCCGCAGAACGGCTTTCTCTTCAAAGGATTTATGTATGCCCTTAAGCTCTATCATTTAAAAAGCCACGCCGAGAGGAAATAGTCCGATATCAGTATGGTCATGGACGAAAACACTACGGCCCCGGTGGTCGCCTGGCCTACACCCTCGGCACCGCCTTTCGCGTAGAACCCCTTATAGCAGCTTATAAGTGTAAATGCGGCCCCGAAAAAACATGATTTAATCAGACCGCTGTAAATGTCGTCTGTTTTAAGAAAATCCCACGTCGCTCTCATATAGGCCTTTGAACTGGCCCCGAGCCAGACCACGGTGACCAGATAGCCGCCGATTATTCCCACTATGTCGGTTACCACCGCGAGAGCCGGAAGCATTATCGTTCCCGACAAAAACCTCGGCACGACAAGATATTTCACAGGGTTTGTTGCAAGGGTCTCCAGGGCATCGATCTGTTCGGTGACCCGCATGGTCCCAAGTTCGGCTGCCATGGCTGCGCCGGCGCGTCCCGTTACAATGAGAGCGGAAAGCACCGGACCGAGCTCCCGTGTCATGGAGAGCGCCACAACGGAGCCGACAAGCCCCTCGGCGCCAAACCGTTTAAAGCCCGTAAAACTCTGGAGCGCCAGCACCATCCCTGTAAATATAGCCGTAATAAGAACGACGGGCAGAGAGTTGACGCCTATCTCGAGCATCTGCCCGAATATGTTCCTTATATCGAACGGGGGCTTGAAAATGTTTTTCAGAACGGAACCGAGAAGGAGCAAAGCTCTGCCGACCCCCTCCACCGGCTTCACAATAATTACGCCGAAGAATTCAATCAATCTGACAAGCATTTCAAATTATACGCTATTTGGCCCCTTTCTTACAGGGTAGTAGACATATTAACAGGCTGCTGAAAAAGCCTGTTGGCTGTCATTGCGAACAAAGTGAAGCAATCCGCTTCTGTATTTAATCAATATGTTTGAGATTGCTTCGTCACTACCGTTCCTCGCAATGACATTGAAAACCGACTTTTTCAGCAACCTGCTAAGGACTACATTATGAAAGCCACATTAATAATATGAAGCGAACCTGCGCATCCTCACATTTTCTATAATACTGAGGGCGATAAAATTTGAGAGCAGCGCTGTCCCGCCGTAGCTCATAAGGGGCAGGGGTATACCGACTACCGGCATTAAACCAAGCGTCATCCCGACGTTGATGACAAAATAAAAGGTGAACATATATGTTACGCCGAGGGCAAGAAAACGCCCGTCGCTGTCCCGCGAATTTATCGCCGTGTCAAAACCCCGCCATATAATAAACAGATACAATGAAAATAAAACCATGCTCCCGATAAATCCCCACTCCTCAGCAAAGATCGAAAAGATAAAATCGGTGTGGTTTTCCGGCAGGAATCTGTAAGGACCCTGGGTGCCCCTCGTGTATCCCTTGCCCAGAAAACCGCCTGATCCAATGGAGACCTTCGACTGTGTTATGTGATAACCGATACCCTGCGGGTCTGCCTGGGGGTCTATGAACGCGATGATCCTGTTTTTCTGGTAATCCTTAAGTCCTCCCCACAGGAATTTGCCCGCGACAGGCAGGGCCGCCACAGCGATAATGACAATTGCAACGATAAGCTTTCTTTCCATTCCAACCGTAAGCACCATTGCCGTAAAGACAAAAAGCAGGATCAGCATCGTCCCCAGGTCAGGTTGTTTGAGAATAAGGATTGAAGGCAGGACAAAAAAGCCCGCGGTAATCTTTAATAATTGCCTTGATCCGAGTTGGACGCCCGGCTCCAGGCCGGAGAAGTAGCGTGAAAGAGTGACCACAAAAAAAATTTTAAAAAACTCCGAAGGCTGAAACGAAAAGAACCCGAGGTCGATCCATCTTTGCGCCCCCATGCCTTTCCTGCCCGCGACAAGGACGATTACAAGGAAAATGATGCCGAGTACATAAAAAATATAAGCTGACCTTACAAACCAGCGGTAGTCAATGGACACCATGACGGTAAAACAGACCAGACTCAGGGTTATCCAGTTAAGCTGTTTCAGGTAGAACATCTGCTGTCCCGCATCGAGCAGCGGCCGGGTGGCGCTGTATATTGTCATCACCCCGATAAAGGACATGAGGGCGGCGACAATCAAAAAGCCCCAGTCAAAGCTTTTCAGTATCCTGCGGTCGATCATAAGATTTCAACAGTCCGGGAATGACAAAGTAAGACTTTTGCAAGGGCCTCAAATGAATAAATAAAATTACGTGCTCTCTTTGAAAATGGATATATACGGAAGGTTTCTGAATTTATTGTCGTAATCGAGGCCGTAGCCGACCACATATTTATCGGGTATCTGAAAACCGGCATAATCTATTTTAATGTCTACCTTTCTCCTTGATATCTTGTCAAGAAATGCGCAAATTTTCAACGAAGCAGGATTTCTTGCAAGAAGCATGTCCCTGATATATTTCAGGGTCAACCCCGTGTCGACGATATCTTCAACCAGAAGCACATGCCTGCCTTTTACGTCTTCCCTAAGATCGGCGTGGATTTTGACTTCGCCGGAGGTCTGCGTCTTTACGTAACTGGATGCGATAAGGAAATCTATATTCATCGTCACCTGTATGTGTCTTGTGAGATCAGGCAGGAACATAAAGGCCCCTTTAAGGATCCCTACGGCAAGGATGTCCTTTCCCTGATAGTCTGCCGAGATATTGAAGGCGAGCTCTTTTACCCTGTTTTGAATTTGTTCGACATTCAGAAAAGGTTTGCCGATTACCATCCGGTTCTCCGTAATATTAATATCAGTAATTTAAAATAAGTTAGAGACTATTATATAACTTATACGGTCCGGATTTCACAAGAATATTTAAATCCCCTCGCCTGTGTCCCGAAAAATAGACATGGAAAGTTGTCATTGCGAGCAAAGCGAAGCAATCTCGTAGTTTCTGATGAGATTGCCACGAACCCTTCGGGTTCTCGCAATGACAGCTCAATCAAGTTGTTAGCGTTTCTACGTCTATTTTCCGGTGTGTCAGTACTCGAAATATATCAATTAATGTGATATAGTAACCTCTGTGAGGAAATTCTCGATAATTCTGGGCTGCGTGTTTGTTTTTGCGGCGCATGTTTTTGCTCAGGGTGGGCCGCCTTCAAAGGGCGATGGCAGAATAAATGAAGAAGATCAAAGGTCAAAGGGGACCGTATCTGCTCCACCCGTAGCACAGCAGGGTGTCCGGGACCAGACTGTGCGGCCCGTTCAGCCCAACGCTACCGGGCAGCCGGGCGTAAATTTGCCGCCCAATATCACTCCCGATCAGGTCAAATCATTTCTCTCCAGGCCTAAGGAAGATAATTACATCATACTTAATTTCGACAACGCGGACTTGAGAGATGTAATAAACACCGTCAGCTCCATCACAAAAGAGAATTTTATTGTGACCCCCGGGGTAAGCGCGCAGGTGACTATACATTCGGCCAGGAAGATCCCGGTCAGCGAGGTACTGAATGTATTTGAATCGGTGCTGGAGGCCAACGGTATGACACTCGTAAAATCGGGGGAATTTTACAAGATACTCCCCGGCGTCACGGCAAAGCAGAAACCGGTAGAAGTGCGGAAGGGAAATCAGTCTGAAGATATTGCTCCCCAGGACAGAGTGGTTACGCAGATAGTCCCTGTGGAGTATGTCTCTGTAATGGAGATAACGACGGTGCTTACACCCATGCTTTCACAGTTTGGCAGTATCATTCCCAATTCGAGAAACAATCTGCTTATAATTAACGATACGCTGTCAAACATTAAACGGCTTTTGCAGATCCTCGAAGAAATTGACGTCAACGCCTTCCAGAATACGAGGATGCTTTTCTTTAAGCCGAAATTCTCCGATGTGGCCGCTCTTACGGATGAATTGACAAGTGTGCTTAATGCGCTGAACCTGACAAGGGACGGCGTTGCGCTTGTGCCGATCGAAAGGATCAACAGTCTTGTGGTGTTTTCATCGAGCTCCCCTCTCCTTGAAACAGTGGAAGGCTGGCTCAGGAAACTCGATGAAGAGGTCGAGTCCGGGCAGAATATCTTTGTATATCCCGTGCAAAACGTAAAGGCCGACAGTATAGCCGAGATATTAAAGAGTCTCTACGGGTCGGAAAACGGAACACCGGCAAAGCAGAAGACGGCCCAGCCGTCTGCACAGCCCGGCGCTCAGCCCCAGCAAAGAGCGGCGTCGGTGCAGCAGCCCCGTCCTCAGGCACAGAAGCAGCAGTCCGGCGGCAGGGTAGAGATCATCACCTTTGAGCCGTCTAATTCGCTCATCATCCTTGCGCCTCCGGGGACTTACAGGGAAATGGTGGACACAATTAAAAAGCTCGATGTATATCCGAGGGAAGTCCTCATCGAGGCAGTTGTGGCCCAGGTGACTCTTACGGATACTGACGAGTACGGTGTTCAATGGTCGGTCCTTCATAATGTAGACTTCGGCATCAGAGATGGAAGTGATTACAAAGCGCTTGTCAGAAACAGCATTGCTAATCTTGCAACAAGCGCGCCTACTTTGACCTCCGGGGCCGCAGGAGGTCTTTCGTATGTTTTATTCAGCAACTCCGGAAATCTTTCCGCCTTAATTAATGCGCTTACAACCAGGGGAAAGGTCAATATACTGTCAAGTCCCCGGCTCCTTGTGAGGGACCAGGAAGAGGCAAGCATTGACGTCGGCTCCGAGATACCGACGGCCACAAGCACGACGACTTCAGCAGCTACTACAACAGACGTATTGACACAGAGTATTCAATATAAAACGGTCGGGATAAAACTGAAAATAAAACCCACTATCAGTGAGGAAAAAACAGTTGTGCTTGACCTCGAACAGGAGGTGTCTTCGCAGGGAGAAGACACGTTGGTTGGTGGACTTGAATATCCTTCTTTTAACACTACAAAAACAAAGACGTCAATCGTTGTACCCGACAAACAGGGTATTGTGATCGGCGGCATCATGGAAGAGACAAAGGACAAAGGATATTCGGGCATTCCCCTGCTGAGCTCAATCCCGATACTCGGGCATCTCTTCCGTTATCAGAGTGACACGATAACAAAGAAAGAGCTGGTGATCATTATAACCCCCCAGGTGGTGTCTACCAAAGAGGAAGGGCGACCTTTTACAAACGAATTCATAGGGAAGTTGAAAGAGGTCAAAAAATATCTTACGGAAAAAGAAATAGTGTATAAGGAATCTCCTGAGGCACAAAACCCGTCCGGGACCGGTAAGCCGGGATTGGAAAATAAGATGCCTGCATTGATAATAGCGCCGGAAGAGGGGAAAACTCCATACAAAACAAATGAGCCGTGAAGCAGTCAGGATAGAAAAGAAAGCCATTCTGGGGCAGATATTGCTCGACCTGGACCTCGTAACTCCCGAGAAACTCGATATAGCGCTGAAAGAACAGGCCGCATTGGACAAGGCAGCGCCCCGCCGTTTGGGGGAGATACTCGTAAGCCTCGGCTTCATATCCGAAGATGACATGCTTCTCGCCCTCAGTACTCAGCTTGGCTTAAGGTACCTGAAGTTTTCCGAGTTTCCCAAAGAAGCGCCTCCCGGCGACTATCCGACGACAAAATTCATGAAGCAATACAAGTTTGTCCCCATCGGAATTGACGATGGCCGGTTGAAGATAGCCATGTCAGACCCCCTTGATGAATATGTCTTTGAGGCCCTAAGGAATTTTACCGACAAATCACTGGGGATCTACCTGAGCAGCGAAAAAGACATCATGGAGGCCATCGAGCAGTATTTCGGCAGCAACGTGCAGATGACCAGTATCATGGAAGGAATGAGAGATGAAGACACTGCTACGGAGGAGATAGATCTTGCCGAAGACGTCCATCATCTCAGGGACATGGCCTTTGAAGCGCCCATTGTCAAGCTTGTCAATATGCTCATTACCCGCGCGGTGGAGAGCAGGACGAGCGATATCCACATAGAGCCCTTTGAAAACAACGTCAAAGTCAGATACAGGATTGATGGGGCATTGAACGAGATTGAATCACTTCCCAAACGTATACAGGCAGCAGTCATATCAAGGGTGAAAATAATGTCCAGGCTCAACATTGCCGAGAGAAGGCTCCCGCAGGACGGAAGGATAAAGCTGAGGGTTTCGGGCAGGGACATAGACCTCAGGGTCTCCACAATACCGACGATTTACGGAGAGAGCATAGTCATGAGGATACTTGACAGGGGCACGGCCCTTGTGGTCCTCGATTATCTCGGTTTCCCCGTGGACACGGTAGAAAAATACAGTAAGCTTATTACAACTCCCTACGGCATGCTCCTGGTCACGGGGCCTACCGGCAGTGGAAAGACAACGACACTATACGCGTCTTTGAACCAGATCAACTCATCCGATAAAAAGATTATTACCATTGAGGACCCTATCGAGTACCAGATCGACGGCATAAACCAGATACAGGTAAAACCGCAGATAGGACTGACATTCGCAAACGGTCTCAGGCATATTGTCCGTCAGGACCCTGATGTAATTATGGTTGGTGAAATCAGGGACATCGAGACCGCCGAGATAGCGATACATTCGGCGCTTACAGGGCATCTGGTGTTCAGTACACTTCATACAAACGATGCGCCGGGCGCTGTGACAAGGCTGCTGGACATGGGCATTGAGGGTTTCCTGGTTTCATCCTCCCTTATCGGTGTCCTTGCACAGAGGCTTGTGAGGATGATATGCCCCAAGTGCAAAGAGCCTGTCAGACCTGACAAAAAGATTGCGGACAAAGCGGAGCTGCCGGACGACATCGTTACTTATCAGGGGGCGGGATGCGAAGAGTGCAGGAATACCGGTTATCGCGGAAGGACCGGTATCTTTGAGCTGATGGCCGTCGACGGAGAGATCAGGCAGCTGATACTCGATAAGGCAAGCTCGGATGTTATCAGGCACAAGGCGGTATCGAAAGGCATGCAGGTGTTGAGGGGAAGCGGCTGGGAAAAGGTCCGGCAGGGTGTGACGACCGTTGAAGAGGTTTTAAGGGTAGCGCAGGAATGGGTCTGATGGATACTTATTACTACGAAGCGACAACGAGAGAAGGGGACATAGTGACAGGCAATATCGATGTGGCTAACGAGCGTCTTGCCGTAGACCGCATCCAGGAGATGGGGTACTTTCCCATCAAGATAAGCAAAAAGGTCGAGCACGAGAACATCCTCAACCGCTTTTTTTCATCCATACACGGCAGGACCAATGACAAAGATATAATAATGTTTACATACCAGCTTGGCGTGCTTCTTGACGCGGGTTTCGCCCTTGACAGGTCGCTGTCGATCCTTTCGGAGCTGAGCGAAAAAAAGAAATTCGGGGCATTGATAAATGACATACTTTCCCAGGTAAGGAGCGGTAAATCCTTTTCGGATTCACTGTCGAAATTTCCGTCGGTCTTTCCGCTGTTTTATGTAAACATGATAAGGGCCGGAGAGGCGGGTGGATTTCTCGAAGATACGATTGCGAGGATGGCGGTTTATCTTGAAAATGCTCAGGGACTTAAGGAGGAGGTGCGGTCTGCGCTGGTCTATCCCCTTGTCCTTGCCCTGACCGGGGGCGCCGCCGTAATTGTTTTGCTTACATTCGTGGTCCCGCAGTTTACAAAGATATTCGCGGACATGGGCGAGAACCTTCCTCTTGCCACAGTGGTCCTGTTAGCCGTAAGTAACGGACTGGTAAAATACTGGTGGGTTTTCCTTATGGTTTTATCGGGTGCTTTTTACACTGGCAGGCGCTATCTGCTGAGCGAGAACGGGAGGCGTTCGTGGGACAGACGGAAGTTTGAGCTGCCCATATTCGGGAAGCTTTACAAAGAGATATCCGTGTCCCGCTTTGCAAGGACGCTCGGAACGCTTCTCGGGAGCGGAGTTCCCATACTAAGCGCACTGCAGATAGTGAGGGGCACTCTGGGAAGCGACAGGATATCCGATATAATAGCTTCCGTAAGGGAATCCGTGAGAAAGGGGCGGGGGCTTTCAGAGCCTTTGAAGAACAGCGATATTTTCCCCCCTATCGCTGTCCATATGGTGACGGTCGGCGAAGAGACGGGAAGACTTGACGAGATGCTGATAAAGATAGCAGACAGGTTCGATCTGGAAGTGAGAACGACCGTAAAGCGCATGCTCTCTCTGCTGGAGCCCTTGCTTATCCTTGTTATGGGCATTATAGTCGGATTTATTGTAATAGCGATGCTTGTGGCGATATTCAGCATTAACGAATTGCCGTTTTAGGAGAAACAAGTAGTCAGTAGCAAGTAGTTAGTAGTTAAGGGAAGCGAAAATCTTCTCCTCTTAGCTTCTAATTACTTACTACTAAAACCATGGAGGACACATGAATAACAAAGAAAGAACACCGGACAATGGAGAATATGTAAAGAAGGCCCCTCACTCATCAAGAGGTTTTACCCTGATCGAGCTTATGGTCGTCATGATTATTCTCGGCCTTCTGGCCGCCCTTGTTGTGCCGAGGATGTTTGGAAGGGTAGGGCAGGCAAAACAAAAAGCGGCCAAGACGCAGATAGAGCTTTTGGGCACGGCGCTTGATTCCTTACGTCTCGATATCGGACGTTATCCGACGACGGCAGAGGGTCTGGATGCCCTTATTACGCAGATATCCGGGGTCGAGCAATGGGGCGGTCCGTATCTTAAAAAGAACGAACTTCCGAAAGATCCGTGGAATAACCCCTATCATTACGAATCGCCGGGGAAAAACAGTGACTATGACCTTTATTCTTTCGGGGCCGACAATGCTGAAGGCGGCGAAGGAGAAAACGAGGACATAGTGAGCTGGAAGTGAAAAGAGAGTCCAGTGTCCGGAGTTGAGAGTTAAGAATGAAAAGAGCAGAGCACAGAGTTCAGAAAACAGACGGCGCTATTCACTGTTCATTATTGACTATTCACTTTAATAAAGGATTCACACTCATTGAGCTTATCATCGTATTGTTCATCCTCGGGCTTACTGCGGGGCTTGCCGGAATTTATGTCGGCAGGGGTTCGGAAGGCCGGGAGATGAAGATATTTACGAAGGAGGTCTCGGCAGTCCTCAGATACGCGCGAAGCCAGGCCGTCGCTGCAAAAAAGACCTACTGTTTTGTCGTTGATACAGATGAGAAAAAGTATAGCCTGTATACGGACCGGGATTTGGACGAAAATGACGAAGTGGATACGGGGGCTGAAAGTAAAGCAGAACCGGTAGTGGTCCTGAATAAAGCCATCCCTGAAACATTGCAGATAAAACTGAAGGGCAGTAAGGCGTCCCCTATTTATATAGGATTTTATCCGCTGGGAAATTCAACGGGGGGTGTCCTTGAAATCATGGGCCGGGAAGACGCAGTTTTTTCCATATCGGTAAGCAGGCTCGGGCAGGTTGAGGTTGCGAAGAGCGGGAGTTAGGAGGCAAGATCCAGGGCTTACAATTTCTGAAATTTAAGGTTTCAATTCCGGATCCGGGGAGGGAGGGCTTTACTCTTTTTGAAGTTATTATCGCTACAACCATCCTGGGGATATGCCTGGTCCTTATCATGCAGTTGTTTGCAGGCGGCTTGAGGGCGAGCAGGACTTCATGCGACTATTCACGCGCGATCATTCATGCAAAGGACAAGATAGAGGAGCTGGAAGGAGCGTCCGGTCCTCTGGTCCCGGAGAGCGGCGAATTTACAGACGGTTTTAAATGGCAGTCGGAGGTGGAGTCTTTCAGGGAGGTCAAGGTGGGAAGTAAGGCCTTTGAAGAGGACAAGCTCAGGTTAATGAAGATAAAAGTGACGGTCGCCTGGGAGGACTCCGTGAGGAAGCCGAAATCAGTCGAGCTGGTCAGTCTGAAGACGGTGTCTGACGATGAAAAATAAAGGCTTTACCCTTCTTGAGATAATCATTGCGGTGACCATTTTAAGCCTTGTTGCCGTAATCATCGGCGGCGCTTTCCGCCTCGGGACCAGGGCATGGGAGAGAGGCGAAAAAGATACCGCCTCGACGCAGAGGCTGCGCGTGCTGTCGAGCATGCTGTCACAACAGATCAGATCCGCATATCCGTACAGGATGGAGATCGAAGATGAAGACGTAGTGGTGTTTAAGGGCGGTCCGGATTCTCTGCTGTTAGTCACCGCGAACACTGATTTGCCTTTCGGCGGCTTCAAATGGGTGAAGTATTCTTACAGGGACGGCGGTCTTTATTACAAAGAAGGTTTTCTGCCCGACAAGAAATTAACGGACAGGATAGACGGAGAAGGGGAGGCGGTGGACCTGGAGGTAGGTGAGTTTAAATTTTCTTATCTTTATCCGGAAGAAGATGAATGGAAGGAATCACGGGATTTCGAAAAAGATTTGCCCAGGGCCGTCATGGTGAAGATATCCGCTTATGAGCCCTTTGTTGTCAATTTACCCATGGGATTAAAAAAGGATGATACAGAAGAGGACGATGCAGCGCTTTGAGAAAAGGAGACTACTCTCGGACCAGACCGGCGGGGTGGCCCTCATTCTCGTTATTTGGGTAATAGTGGTGTTGATCGCCGTAGTCGGAGAATTTTCGTACTCGATGAGGACGGAGGTGAACATCGCGAGGAATTTTAAAGAGGACATTGAGGCGTATCAGCTTGCCCTTGCGGGAATAGAGGCCGCAAAGGCGGAGATACTGTCAGTGAAGGACCCGTCCAGGATGTATGTTGACGGAGAGGGTCTCCTGGTCCTGGACCCGGAAGCGGAGGAGAAACCCGCGAGGGAGGAAGAACTTGGGAAAGGGATTTTCAGGTATATTATTACTGATGAGGACGGCAGGCTGAACATCAACGCCGCCACGCCGCCGCAACTGAAAAACATCTTCCTGGCGGCCGGTGTCGATAATACGGATGCCGATGCGATTGTGAATTCGATCATGGACTGGAGAGATACGGATGACCTGCACATGCTGAACGGCGCGGAAGAGGATTACTATCAGGCACTGCCCGAACCGTATAGCTGCAAGGACGGACCGATGGACTCGGTGGAGGAGCTGCTTCTTGTAAAAGGCATGACGCCGGATATTTTTAAAGGCTCCAAAGGCGGCCAGGATGAAAAGACATATGAAGGAGTTGTACAATATTTTACTGTGATGAATACCGGTGTTATTAATATCAATACGGCCCCGCAGGCTGTCCTCGAGGCGGTTTTGGGCATTGATGCGGCAAAAAGCATACTCATGCAGAGAGAAACAGGACCGGTAGCGCAGGCGGCCGGCGGCAAGGTCGCATCCGATTTCTTTACGATTGTCTCTACCGGGGCCGTTTCGAACGGCAAAATCAAAAGGACCGTCAAGACCATATTGCAAAAAAAAGACAACAAAATGGTGAGTGTTTACTGGAATGACAACATTATTTGATAAACTCGGAACATTTGCAGGCATAGAGCTCAGAGAGGACTCCGTGGTAGTCACGCATCTGAAAAACAGTCTTGCAGGGATGACCCTGCTTTCCACCTCGACTTTCCCCCTGAGAAATTTGAAGGACAACGAAAGCGCGGTCAATGATATCCGTGATTATATGGGCAAGCATGGCCCGGTAAGCCGGATATTTGTCAGCATACCCGACAGATGGGCGATTACAAAGTTTGCAGATGTGCCGTCGGTCAAGGGAAAAGGCAGGGGCTCCCTCGGCAATCTGATGAGCTTCGAGATAGAGCGCCATATACCTTTTAATATTGACGAGGTAGCATACGATTTTCTTGTCCTGAAGGAGACTGGCGCTGTTTGTTCTGCGCTTTTCGTCGCCGTCCATAAGGCGAAGATGGATTTTGTGAGAGATTTCTTCGAGAAGCTGTCTTTGCGTCCCGGGGCCGTGACCGTCTCATCGTTTGCGGTGTTGAATATGCTTGAATCTGGCGGGACTTCGGCCGGCGGTTTGCAGGACATCATGGGGATTTCGGGGAAGTCGAAGTTCCAGGGCAAAAAGGGTGAGGCGGTCATTTCACTTTATATTGACGGCGTGAATGCCGGCTTCTCATTGCTCAGGGACGGCATCTGTGTCCATCAGAAGTCTTTTAATGCGGAAAAGCCGCTGGAGGATTTCCTGGATGATACCTCAAAATACCTTGACGGGCTCAGGTCCAGGCTCTCGATAGAGAAGTTCAAAGGCCTGGTGCTTTCAGACGCGACCTCTTCTTTTCCGGGGCTTGCGGAAGGATTAAAGGAAAGGACCGGGTTGAATGTTACGGGTATCGACAGGATCTTGAAGTTGCCCGGGAACGTTAAAGGCATCGAGATAAATAATGCGGTTTCTTCTATAGGCGCGTGTTTTGCGGGACTCGGCATCGGGACTTACGCGATCAATCTGCTGCCGCACAGTAAGGAATACGAAACAGCCAGGTCTGCGCCGGTGACTACAAAGGTACTTCTGGTCCTGATATTGATTCTGGTTGCCGGCATATTCACGGCCGAGGCTGTCAAGCGTAAGAACTTTTTGACCAGGATAGATGAGGAGCTGAAGAAGAACGAACCGGTTGTGGCGTCACTGGAAAAACTCACATCCGAAACCGGAGAGAAGAAAAAGCGGATCGGACTGCTGCAGGGACTGAAAGAAAGCGAAGTTACTCTCGATATATTAGCCGAGCTTGCGGGTTTGCTTCCGAAGGAGGCGTGGATCACGACGCTTGACTATAAAGGTTTTGAGGTCAAGGATGGAAAGAAGACGGGGGGCGAATTGACGATAAGCGGTTATGCCGCTTCCTCCTCCACGCTTGTGCCCCTTCTGGAGGACTCTCCATATTTCGAGAAGGTTGGGTTTGTGGGGCCCATTAAAAAGGCGGGAGACAAGGAACTGTTCAAGCTGAGCGCAAAGATTGTGATACCGGCAAAACAGGAAACAAAGCCTCAATAGATATGATACGGAGGGATGACATTGAAGCTGCCGTTTAAAGTTAGCGCAAGGGAAAAAAAGTTTTTAATAGTGTGCGGCCTCGCCGTGGTCTTTACGATTTTATTTGCGGGATATTACAGATACGCAGACTTTAAAAAAAGCGCCGATGACTTTCTGGACGCCAGACGTCTTGTGCTTGAAAAGCAGTTAAACAGGATATCCGCCAGGAGTGAGGTCGAGCGTAGCGCCGATGCGTTTAAAAAGGAGCTTGAAGAACAGGAGAAGGCGCTGCTGCAGGGCGATAAACCTCCGGTCGCCGCCGCGGCGCTCCAGAGACTTCTCAAGGAAACGGCTGCTTCCCAGGGGATTGATATTACGTCGGAGCGGACGCTGAACCCGGTCGAGGACATCTCTTATACAGGTGTCCCGGTCGAGATAGGATTTGCGACAACGACGGGGAAATTGAGGGACTTCATGTACCGGCTGAGAATCACGCCTTTCCAGCTTAACGTCTCCGGAATAAAAGTCAGGGTGACCAATATCAGCAACCCGACTGACATATATACCACAATTGTGGTTACGGGTTTCATAAAGAAGCCCGTTGCGGATGCAAAAGGCAAAGATGGCAAGAATGCTGCGTAATTACTTTTTTATAAATATTTTGCTGCTGGCACTAACGGGCCTGTTAGGGTTTAAATTGTACGGGACGCTTTCTTATAAGATGGAAATGCCTGTCGCTGCAAAGCAGGAAAAGAAAGAGGGCGCTCCCCCGAGGCGCGAAGAGAAGGTCGTCCTAAATGAAGCCCCTTTTCAGGTAATATCGCGTCTCGATCTCTTCCGTCCGACGAGATCTCCCGCGCCTCCGGTCAGTATGCAGCAGGCGGCGCCGAAGGTCCCGCCGAGACTCTTCGGCACGGTCATCCTTAACAATGAGAAAAGCGCGATACTTGAGGACCCCGGCACAAAGCTGACGAGGGCATACCGCGTTAATGATTCGATAGCGGGTTTTGTGGTGTCGGACATACTGGAAGACAAGGTGGTCCTGAAGTCGGACGGAGACAGGGTCGAGGTGAGGTTGAGAGAGGTGAAAAAGGGGATCGTGCCGAAGGGGCAGCCGATGCAGAGGCCCGCGCCCCATATTCAGCCCCAGGGCCGGCCGCAAACGCCTCCACAGAACCGGCGTCCAATTCCGAGGCCTGCTCCGCCTCCTCCAGCTCCGCAGCCTCAGATGCCCCCGGAATTTCCTTCCGACGCCGGAGAAAATATAAATGAGCCGGAGCCGGAACATCCCTGAGCTCTCAGGGGGTTTCTATCCCCAGGGACTTCATTTTCCGGTGGAGATTGCTTCTTTCTATATCGAGCTCCTCTGCTGTCTTTGAGACATTCCAGTTGTTTTCCTGGAGTTTTTTCATTATGAAATCTTTTTCAAACTGCTCGCGGGCTTCCCGCAGCGTTTTAAAACCGGCGTAATCGGTTTTCGTCACCCTGAAGGAAGGGACAACTTTTACGTCGATAACGTCGGATGTATTCATGATTACAAACCGTTCGATGGTATTTTTCAGTTCGCGCACATTGCCCGGCCAGTCATAGTTTATCAGGGCGTCCAGTGAGGACTTGCTTATCTTCTTTGTTTTCCGGCCGTACTGCGCGGCAAAATTTTTCAGGAAGTATTCGACGAGGAGAGGGATGTCGTCTTTTCTTTCCCTGAGGGGCGGGACATGTATGGGGACGACGCTGAGCCGGAAATAGAGGTCTTCCCTGAAATTTGTTTTCCTGATCTCCTCTTCAAGATCTTTGTTGGTCGCGGCGATTATCCTGACATCGACCTTTATGTTCCTGCTTCCGCCTACCTTCTGAAACTCCTGCGTCTCGAGCACCCTGAGCAGTTTTGCCTGTGTGGCAAGGGACATGTCCCCGATTTCATCGAGGAAGAGGGTCCCTTCATCAGCGAGCTCGAACTTGCCTTTTTTGGATTCAAAAGCCCCCGTGAACGAGCCTTTCTCATGGCCGAACAACTCGCTTTCGATAAGCTCATGAGGGATCGCAGCACAGTTTACCTCTATGAAATTTTTGTTCTTTCTGTCGCTTTCGTTGTGCAGCGCCCTTGCTATAAGCTCTTTGCCGGTCCCGCTCTCGCCGGTGATGATGACCCTGCCCTGGGATGTGGCCGCCTTGATTATCCTGTCCTTCAGGTCAAGCATCCCGGCGCTCTCGCCGATAATGTCCCACTGCTGGGACATGCTGCTTCTCAGCTCGATGTTTTCCTTCTCGAGGCTGCGCTTTTCGAGGGCCCTCCTGACGAGAATAAGCACTTTATCAAGCGACAGGGGTTTTTCGAGAAAGTCATACGCGCCTAATTTAATGGCGTGCACTGCGGTGTCGATAGCGCTGTGACCGGAGATCATTATCACGCAGACATCCATGCTTTTTTGTCTGATGTTTTTCAGGGCTTCAAGGCCGTCCATCTCCGGCATCCATACGTCCATGAGAACAATGTCCGGCGGTGATTCGTTGAAATACTCCAGCGCTTTTTTGCCTGACGATGCAGTGACGACCTCGTGTCCTTCGTCCTCGAGTATCCCGGTCAGGGTTTCGCGTATGTTCTCTTCATCGTCGACTACAAGAATGGTGGCCTTTGTGGATTTTGCCATAAATTATGGGTCTCCCGGCTGAAAAATTGTTTGATTTTAAATTATACATTACCTGACGTATTTTGGGTGCTCCGGGGAGTCCACCGAAAAATAGGCATAGAACTGTAAGCGCTTGAATTACCTGTCATTGCGAGAACCCGAAGGGTTCGTGGCAATCTCCTTGTAACAGCTTGAGATTGCTTCGCTTCGCTCGCAATGACAACTTTCCATGTCTATTTTTAGAAGTTCACTCTGCCTGATAATAAATCTGTTCCAGAAACAATCCGCATGCCGGGGCGGTTTTTCCTGCAAGGCTTCTGTCTTTCGATTCGAGGATTTCTTTCATTCTCCCCGGCTTCGACTTCCCCCTGCCGATTTCAACAAGCGTCCCCGCAATGTTTCTCGCCATATGCCTGAGAAAGGCGTTTGCGGTAATGCTGATCTTTATAATCGGGGCGTTAAACTGAAAACCGATAAATCCTATTGAAGGGGACCCGTTTATTTCAATGCGGTGTATGGTCCTGACAGGATGTTTGGAGCTGCATCCGGAGGCGCGGAAACAGGCAAAGTCGTGCGTCCCGGCAAGATACTGCGCGGCTTCTCTCATTTCATCGCTGTTCAATTTATACGGCATGTTCCATGAATATCTTTTCAGGAAAACGGAATAAGCCCCCGTATGTGTAATGATATATGAATACGTCTTGTTACCGGCGTCGTATCTCGGATGAAAATCCGCGTCGCATTCTTCCGCATTCACTACCCTGATGTCATAAGGCAGATTTGCATTCAATGCGCGGACAAGGGTTTGGGTCTCCAGTCCGGATCCGGTGCTGAATGACGCGACCTGCTCCAGCGCATGTACGCCTGCATCTGTCCTCGCCGCTCCCGTGACCCTTGAGTGTTCGCCGGTCACGGAAAACACGGCGTCATTCAGAAGCCCCTGGATTGTGGTCCCATTTTTCTGGACCTGCCAGCCGGAGTAATCGGTCCCGTCGTATTGAAGAGTAAGCTTGATGTTCCTCGCGTTATTCATGGTTTTCAATTGCAAAACCGGGTGATATATATTACCAGAATAATCCGTGTAATAAAGTTTTTCCTTAATATGCCGATATATTTAACAAGCTGCACGTTGCGGCTTCAATCGGAAGGGAGGTCAAACTTAAAAGCAGAAAACAAAAATTCAGGAAGGAGAAAAAAATGAAAAAATTATTTGCATTGTTTTTTGTCGTGTCTTTTTTATTGGTTGGGATTGCGGCGGCGGAAGATGTGCCGACGCCGACGAAGCTTGAAGGGGTCAAGATAGCTTCAACCGCAGAAGTGAAAGCGCTGTTGGGACAAAAAGGCGTATATATCTTTGATATGAGAAAGGCCCTGAACTACGGCAAAGGACATCTTCAAGGCGCAAAATCACTTCCTTTGAAATGGCTCTCGGAAGGGGCGGACCCGAGCGTTCGCAAGGGCGAATTTGATATGGCTGTTCTGCCTCCGGACAAAAACGCGAAGATCATCTTTTACAGCGACGGGCCGAATGGATGGAAATCCTATAATGCGGCCAAAATGACCAAAGAGGCCGGTTATAAGAATGTAATATGGATGAGAGAAGGTTCGGCGGCCTGGGAAGGCAAAGGCTATCCGATGGAATAACTGCTTCGCTTTGCATTATTCAAAGCCCGGGCAGCAATGACATACTTGCCGGACTGAGGAACATTCCGTGGTCCGGCAGGCGATAAGTTTTGATCAGGGATCGAAAGCCACCGGGCGCCGTAAAGGGAGAAAATATCATGACGATCAGGAAAAAGCTCCAGTTTGCGCTGATTTTAGTATTTACGGTAATGATGACTACGGGTTTGATTACCTGGGTCGCTTATAAATTTATAGATGGCAAGGCCGACACCGTCAGGACATTAGACGAAAGCAGAATATATGTGCAAATGATGTTGAGGGGCATCAATGAAGTCATTATTACCGAAGGCACACCTGCGTCAGTTGAGATTGTAAAGAACGGCTTGACCGGCTTTGAGGAAATGCTCACAACATTAGTCTCAGGAAAAGACAATGCCCGCTTGCAAGAAGCACTGGGTCAAATATCTCCCGAATGGGAGACCATAAAAGAGGGGGCGGCCCCTTTTCTGAAAACACATATCAACAGCTCTGATGACAATTTGATGATCTCTTACGGCAAATTAATATCAAAAACCGCATCGCTGTCCGGACAAATTGATTCCCTTTCGTCCGAGTTGAGAAAAGACATCAACTCAAATTTGCAAACCGTGTATATTATAGCCGGTGTTCTTGCCTTGTTGAGTGTAATAGCCATATCCCTGATCTTCTATATGCTCATAAATGCCATTAACTCTCCTATCAAAGATATGAAAGTGGTGGCCGAGGGCTTCAGTAAAGGAGACCTGAGCATCAACATGGATGAATCCAAGAAGGACGAGTTCGGCTCATTGGCCATGTATTTTAACAGGGCCATAGCAAATCTGAGCGATATGATAAAGAATGTGAAATCATCAGCCGACACACTTGCTTCAAACTCAGTGGATCTTTTTGCGTCAACCGCGCAGATAGCCTCTCATAGCCGCGAACAGTCGTCCCAGACCACCCAGGCCGCATCCGCAACTGAAGAGCTGAACATGTCCTTCTCCGATGTTGCAAATAACTTCGCCGCCGCCGCCGATTCTGCAAAAAAAGCCGCAGAGCTTGCGGGCAAAGGCGGAGATGCGGTCAATATGACCAAAGAAGAGATGAGTATGATAGCCCGCTCGGTCGGAGAATCAGCAAGGGCCATCGAGATATTGGGCAGGAATTCAGAAAAGATCGGCGAGATTGTGAGCGTGATCAGCGACATAGCGGAACAGACCAACCTTCTCGCATTGAATGCCGCGATAGAAGCCGCGCGCGCAGGCGAACAGGGAAGGGGGTTTTCCGTGGTGGCTGACGAAGTGAGAAAACTGGCAGAGAAAACCACTTCCGCAACAAAGGAGATAGTGAATACTATTCAACTCATTCAAAAAGACACAGGCAACGCAGTAGAGGCGATGCAGGTAGGCACCAGGGAGGTGGCCGTGGGTGTCGAATTGGCCAATCAGGCGGGCGAGGCATTGCAGCAGATAGTATTGTCGGTCCGGAACGTTACCGACAGCCTGCAGCACATATCCGCTGCCGTTGAAGAGCAGACAAATGCCGGAAGGGACATAGCGAAAAATCTCGATACGGTTGCTGTCTTGACAAATCAAACCGCGGAGAGCGCCCAGCATTCATCCAATGCTACCGAGAACCTCAATAACCTTGCCATGCAGCTGCAGACCTCGATAAGCAACTTTAAGCTCCTCGACGCCGGCAACCCCGGCATGGCAAGATCTTAATATTACCTTTCACTTTTCTCCCTATCTCCAGGAGATAGCGGCTGCTTCGCAGACGAGTCACGTAATATAACTTTGGCCCTTTCTCAAAATCCGAAAAATATTGTATTCTTACAACTGACACGAATGAACCTTAAAATCTGGCATAAGATGAGCATCGGCATCGCCATCCCGTCCCTTATTGCAATGGTCGGCGTAATGCTGAGTTATGAATATGTAAACAAGGTCAAAAACAGGCAGGGCTTTGTCCAGATTGCCGATGATCTGAGCGAAAAAGTGTTAGAGGTAAGGAGAAACGAGAAGAATTTTGTCCTTCATAAAACGGAAGAGTATTACAAATATTGCCAGGATGCCATATCCACCTTCAGTAATTCGGTAAACAGTATTTCAGCGGAAATCGTTGTGCAGGTCGGGAAAGAGGATTTTTCGCTCCTTCGCAATTCCATCCATACGTATTCCGTATTTACCCATTCGCTGCTGCAGAATTATCAGCAGGAAGCAGGGCTTGTCGAGCAGGTCAGGGAAGAAGGAAGAAAGCTGGAATCGTTCGTCGCGGCGGAAAAGCACATCAACCACCTTTCAACGGATTTTATTCTCAACCTCAGGAGACTGGAAAAAAATTACATGCTTTTCCGTGATATTGACTCTTTTGACAGGCTGAATACCGCGCTTTTGGAATTAAAGAGTACAAAACACATTTGTATTGAGTGCATTCAGTACATCAGCGCTATCAGCAGTCTTTTCTCTGTCTATCAGAAGAGCGACTCACTGGTAAATGATCTGCAGGTAGTGGGCGCAAGGCTTGAGGAAATCACGAACAAACTGGCCGCCAGCGAAAGACAGAAGATCAGCTCCTTTCTTACATTGACACAGCGCAACCTGCTCATAGCTCTCATACTGCTTTTATTCCTGGGGCCGTTTTTCGTGTATACGACCGCAAACTATATAGTCGCCCCGATTAAAAGGCTTGACGACATAACAAGAAAGATCACAGAAGGTGATTTGACGCAGAGGGCGCCGATCAGGGAACGCGATGAGACATATTCACTGGCCCTTTCGTTTAACAAGATGCTGGACCACCTGCAGCTTACCCAGGAGTCCCTCGAAAAAAGCATGGAGCTTCTGCGTGAAAAACAGGCGTTGCTTGTAGAGTCCGAGAAACTCGCATCTCTTGGAACACTTGCCTCCGGCGTTGCCCACGAGCTGAATAATCCATTGAACAACATCTATCTTGCCACCCAGACGCTCTATAATGAGCTGGACATCGAGCACAGTCCGGGTATCGTCAAGGAAAGCGTAAAAGATATTTTTTCCCAGACCCTGAGGGTCAAAAGGATAGTCGGCGACCTCCTTGAGTTTGCAAGAGGGAAGGGGCCTGAACTGGGCCGGATAAGGATAATCGACATAGCTAACAAGGTGCTGAAGCGTATGACGGCAACCGGAGAAATTGCGCGCGTAGAATACAATATTCAGGCCGCTGAAGATACCGAGATAGACGCGGACGGGCTTATGCTCGAGCAGGTCTTTGTCAACCTCTTCAGCAACGCAGTAGACGCAATGAGCGGCGAAGGCTCATTGAATATTTCAATCGGCCCGGTTGATGGTTCCGTCAGGATAAATATTTCCGACACCGGCAGGGGGATTTCGCCGGAGAACCTGCTGAAGGTTTTTGACCCGTTCTTTACGACAAAGGAAAAAGGCACGGGTTTGGGACTTGCAATCGTTTACAATATAATAAAGAAGCACAACGGAGAAATAGACGTAAAGAGCGAAGTGAACAAAGGTACGACTTTTATGATAACCTTGCCGAGGCAACATGGGTCTTAATATCCTCATAGCGGAAGACGAAGAAATCACTCTGAGGCATCTCAGATATGCACTGGAGAAAGAAGGCTACAACCTGACATGCGTCAAGAACGGGGCCGATGCGCTCGACAGGTTCGGTGAGGAAGATTTCGACATCCTTATAGCAGACATTAAAATGCCGAAGATGGACGGTTTGACGCTGTTAAGCAGGGTCAGGGAAAAATATCCCGATACGGAAGTGATAATTATTACCGGCTTCGGCAGTATCGAGTCCGCGGTCAATGCGATGAAGAAAGGCGCAACGGACTATATCACCAAACCCTTCAACCTCGACGAGCTGAATCTCAAGATCAAAAAGATCCAGGAAAAAAAAAGCTTAAAGAAGGAAAACCTCGCACTTAAGGTTTCGCTCGCACTCGATAAGGACACGCCCTTCATCGCAAAAAGCAAACCGATGCAGAGGGTGATAGAGGTCATCAGGAGCATCTCCAATTCCGACTGCAACGTTTTGATCACCGGTGAAAGCGGCGTCGGCAAGGGTCTCGTGGCAAAACTTATCCACCATACAGGCTTGCGAAAAGGCAAGCCCTTCCTGGCGATAAACTGCGCTATCTTTACTGAAGAGCTTCTGGCAAGCGAGCTTTTCGGACATGAAAGGGGCGCCTTTACCGGGGCCGTTGCAGCAAAACAGGGCCTGATTGAAATCGCCGACAGCGGCACCCTCTTTCTCGATGAGATTGCGGAGATGCCGCCGAATCTTCAGGCGAAGCTGTTGAAGGTCATAGAGGACAAGGAATTTTTCAGGGTCGGCGGCACGCGCCCCATAAGGGTCGACGTCAGGTTTATGGCCGCTACAAATCAGAATATAAATGCGCTTGTTTCGTCCGGCAGATTCAGGGAGGATTTATACTACCGGCTGAATGTGATGGATATTTATATCCCGCCTCTCAGGGAAAGGAAAAAAGACATTATTCCTCTGAGCAAACATTTTTTGGATAAACATTCAAGGAAGGCCAATAAAAAGATAACGGATTTTTCCGGAGAAGCAATGGATATAGTCCTGGCCTATGGATTTCCCGGCAATGTGAGGGAACTCGAAAACATCATAGAGCGTGCCGTGATCCTGGAGAAAACTTCGAATATAACCCCCGAATGCCTGCCTCAAAGCATAAAGCTTTTTCATGTTGAAGCCATCAACCCTCAAAATATCAAGACAATCGATGAGATCAATAAAGAATACGCTGAAAAGATCCTTGAATTTGCAGAGGACAACAAAACAAAGGCCTCGGAGCTTCTGGGCATCTCAAGGACGAGCCTCTGGAGGATATTGAAAAAGTAGTTGGTAGCAGGTAGTAAGTAGTTAAGGGAACAACTTCAGAAAATTTTCTCCTTAACTACTTACTACGTAAATTCGTTCACCCCCGTTTATATCTGAAACAATAATTCAGCCTCCGAAATTTTCAATCTTCTTTTATTTCACCTGCTTCCACTCTGGCACGTTTTTTGGATTAACAAGTGTGTTTTTGAGTTAACGGAAGGCGTCATTCTGAGGGGCAATGTCCCGAAAAACCTGTAACGAGACCCTTCGCTACGCTCAGGATGAAAAAGGAGGCTTTAATTTGGAACTGAAAGAAAAACTTTTATTCGTGACAAAAGGAGGTGAGGATTGCGACAAAGGTTTTACCTATATCCTTGAGCTTGCAAAGACCCTCGATGCGGGAATAGCGATGCTGATGGTTTACAGCAAAAAAGTGATGCAGACATATGAAGATGTGATGGCTGCTGTCGCATTTGCAGAGGCAGGAGACCGCGAAACGGTAAAGCAACTGATGCAGGCGCAGGAAAATGATATTAAAGAGATATCTGACAGGAAGATTGCAGAAATGGTCGAACGCTGCAGGGAGAATTCGATCTCTTTCACTTATACCGTAGTCGCTGATGACGCTGTCAGCGCGATAAAGGATTTCCTGAAAACCAGGCCTGAAGTTGACATGGTACTGTTAAGCCCGAATCTTTCAGTAAGCAAAAAGAGCATTGACCTTAAAAAATTGCTTAAGAACATAACAAAACCGATCGTTACCGTCTCGATACCCGTCAGGTCGGAAGCGTAACACAATTTCACCATCCCTTGACGCCTGCCTGTCCGGTAGGCAGGGGAGGGATTAAGAAAAATTAAGGAGGAAACAAGATGAAAAAACTTTTCAGGAAATTAGAGGACATTTATGCAGCAGCAGCATTTGCTGAGGCAGGAGAGTCTGAAACCGCAAGAGAGATTATCAGTGGGAGAAAAACAGCGGAAAAGCAGCTCCGGAAAAGAGCGGACAAAGAGCAGCGTCCGAGAATAAGGGCAAACTGAGGGTCAAGGGTCAAGGGTCAAGGGGCCAGGGTCCAGGGTCCAGAAAAATCCGGCTTCCGGACCCGGGCCGCTGGTCCCATAAATTAAACACTTTTTAATTCCAAAAGGAGGAAATATGTCGGAAAGTAAAGTCAGAAAAAAGCCCATAGGCAAGATGCTTTTCATGGGCGTAATCTCAACAGCGCTTTATGCAGCTCTGCTTATGAAACAGGATTTTTTAAATGAGGTTTTCGGAAAAGGCGGGGTATACGCCTTCCTGCCGATAATTACGGCGTTTGTATTCTCATTCATTCACGGCTCATTCACCGGTGACTTCTGGACCGTAATGGGCATAGAGGCCGCCAAAAAGAAAAAGGAGGTAAAGTAACATGCACGATATAGCTCAGGCGGCATCAAATTTTATAAATCTCGATACTATAAATATCGTTTATCTTTTCCTTGTCGGTTTTGTGGGTGGACTCGTAAGCGGATTCATAGGTTCAGGTGGCGCGTTTGTGCTTACTCCTGCCATGATGAGCATGGGGGTCCCCGGTCTTGTAGCAGTGGCAAGTAACATGTGCCACAAGTTTCCTAAAGCCCTTATCGGTTCCATTAAACGCGCAAAATACGGACAGGTTGACGTTAAGTTAGGCATAGTCCTCGGCATCTCTGCGGAGGCCGGCGTCCTTTACGGCGCGCATATCCAGGAAGGCATCAAGAAGTCATTCGGAGAAGCAGGTTCTAATCTTTATGTGAGCGCGGCGTTTGTTGTGATACTCGCAATTGTTGGAGGCTTTGTTCTGCTCGATGCCTGGAAGACCAAAAAGTCCGGAAATACAAACGCGGAAGAAAAGGTCACCAAACTTGCCCGCTGGGTGCAGTCCGTCAACATTCCGGGCACAATGGTATATTTCAAAAGCCTGAACGCGAAGGTCTCTGTCCTGTTCACCATTCCCCTGGGTTTTGCGACAGGCATGCTGGCAGCTACGATTGCTGTAGGCGGGTTTGTCGGCGTTCCTTCGATGATTTACGTGCTCGGCGCTCCAAGTCTTATGGCTTCCGCGACTGAGCTGGTCATCGCCTTTGTAATGGGATTAGGCGGGTCCTTTAAATTTGCCATGAGCGGCCTGGTGGATATCCGGCTTGCGATGATCATTCTTGCAGGCTCTCTCTTCGGGATACAGTTGGGCGCGATAGGAACAACTTACGTAAAACCGTACATGATTAAAATGGTCATGGGTGTTATCATGGTCATCGTGCTCTTCAGCCGCGGCCTGATGGTCCCGGTATATATGTCACAATTAGGATTAATTCAGGAAATCAGCGAAAGCTCGGCAAAGCTGATGAAGGGTGTGAGTTTTGGCATAATGATATTCGCGCTGGCTCTTGGGGCGTTTATTGTGCTTAAGGCAATGTGGCAGGGACGCAGGGAGCAGCGGCTTGCCGCACAGGAAGCTTTTGAACATGTTAAGTAGTTAACTCCCTCCCCCGTCAATGGGGAGGGAATACGAAGGCAGGTATAATAATGGGTATGTACAGGAAAATACTCGTTGCTTTTGACGGTTCGGACTCAGGCGTGAATGCCCTCATGCAGGCATTCACGCTTGCGAACGACGAGAAGTGCTGGATAACGGTGGCTAATGTCGTGCCCTCTTATGAAGGCGATCTGGACCTTACGGGAGTGAATGACATACACAAAACTCTGAGACACACCGGAGAAGAAATCCTGTCCAGGGCAAAGGGAATCGCGGAAAAAGAACGGGTGCTCATAAAAACCGTGCTCGAAGAAGGTGTCCCGTATGAAAAATTAGCAGAGATCGCTGAAGCGGATAACTGCGGCATCATCGTCATGGGAAGACGCGGCAAGTCCCGCATTGAGAAGGCTTTTATCGGAAGCGTAACGGCACGCGTTATAGGACAGAGTGCAAGAGACGTCCTGGTCGTGCCTGAACATGCGGCAATCGGATGGAAGAACATCCTCTTTGCTACGGACGGCTCGGTATGCAGCAAAGCTGCTGCGGACAAGGCCGTAGAATTTTCGAAGGCATACGGCGCTGATCTCAAGGTCATATCGGTTGTAGATGTGCCTTCCGAGTTCTACGCAGAAGCGCCGAAGGCCGTTGAAGACCTCACGAGAAAGGCCAAAGGGTTTGTTGCTGATGTAAGAAAAGCGTCGGAATCGTCCGGCATCAAGACCTCGACCTTTGTCGGAGAAGGCGAGGCATATCAGGTAATAACCGATTTTGCAAAAAATGAGAAGGCCGACGTCATTATCCTCGGAAGTCACGGACGCACAGGTCTCAAAAGACTTCTCATGGGGAGCGTTACCGAGAAGGTCATCGGTTATGCCCCCTGTCCCGTGCTGATTGCAAAGTCGTAACAGTCAGTAGCAAGTAGTTAGTAGTTGGTAGCTAAGGGACATGTTCCCCCTCCCCTTAACTACTTGCTGCTAACTACTATTTCTCAGTCGCGGACTACCCGTTTTCATCTATTGGTGATATTATAGCTCACTATGTCGCTCAAGAAAAAAATAATCCTCGGCTTTCTCACAAGCTCCGTAATCATTGCGGTCCTTGTCGTCTTTGGGTTTATTAGCTTTATTGAAATCAGAAAGGAGATCCGCTACCTTGAGTTATCGGACAATTTAAGGGGCAAGTCCCTGCAGCTCCGGAGGCATGAGAAGAACTTTTTCCTCTACGGCGAGCTTGAAGAAGTCGAAAACGTCCACACGTATTTAAGGGACTTGAAGACCCTCATGGAGCAGAGCAGGCGCACATATAAAAACGATGAATTAGCTGCACTCGAAAAGAAAACAGTTGAATATGAGCAGAAGTTTTTCCGCATTGAAAAAATCTTCACCGAGGTCCGGGCAGAGCTTGATCAAATCGAACCGTTGAATTCAAAATATGCAGTCCTCTTCCGCCTCGTCGAATCGACATTTCTTGAGCGGCCACTCGTGAATGCAGAGCTTTTGCAGAAAACCTTCTCCCTGCGTGAAGGAGACCCTGTAATACAATGCCTGCAGGAGTTGCATATATTGACGGCTGCGCTGAGGAAAGACGGTGAGGAGGTCCTGACAATTTCCAGAGAGCTGGACAAATCGGCAAGGGAAAATGCGGAAAGGTTTATAAGCCTGTCACAAACGACCGCGCTGATATTGCTGCCCCTCTTCTTCGGCATCGGACTGCTCGCGCTCTTCGTTATCAGTCATGGCATTGTAAAACGTCTGAAGATTTTGTCGGATGCGATAGAAAGGACAGGGAAAGGGGATTTCTCGATGCTGTCCGTGCCGGAAAAACAGGACGAGGTAGGGGTGCTGATAGGGGCATTTAACAGGATGGAGACCGATCTGGTCGCAAGGGACAGGGAACTCACAAAAAAGAATGAGGAATTGCATCAGAGCAGAAAACTCGCCTCCATCGGAACTCTTGCATCAGGGGTCGCACATGAGCTCAATAATCCGCTGAACAATATTTATACTACCGCTCAGAGGCTCATCAAAAAACCCGGCGAATGTCCGCCGTCCGTTATGAAAGGTCTTGACGATATCTTCAGCCAGGCGATGAGGGTCAAAAAAATTGTCGGCGACCTCCTTGAGTTTGCAAGAGGAAGAGATCCGCAGCTCAGGGAGACGGAATTGAGGGCTCTTGTCGCAAAGGCATATCAGTTTGTCGGCGCTTCTTCAGATACCGGAAATATTCAATTTTCCATTGAGAGTAACGTGGACAGCGTTTCAATTCCCGTTGATACGGAACAGATGGAACAGGTCTTTATCAATCTTTTTAACAATGCAGTTGAAGCAATGTCAGGAAGAGGCAATATAAATGTTGAGATAGAGTCTTCCGGCGACTTGGTGAAAATACTGGTGACCGATACAGGGCAAGGCATCTCCCGTGAAAATGCCGAAAAAATATTTGAACCCTTCTTTACTACTAAAGACAAGGGTACCGGGCTGGGACTTGCCATCGTTTTCAATATAATTCAGAAACACAATGGTCATATAAACGTACAGAGTGAAGAAAGAAAAGGGACCACGTTTACCATTACGTTGCCGTACAGGCAAACAGGTCCCGAGAAGCACTAAGGCGTCATTCCCGCGAAGGCGGGCCCCATATGCAAAAGAATAGATTCCCGCTTAAAAACTGCGGGAATGACAAACCAGGGGCAAACCCTGTTATGTTATAGAAGAAAGGTCCTATTTTATGAGCTTTAAAATACTTGTTGCAGAAGACGAAGAAATAACATTGAACAATATCACCGATACGCTTCGTGAAGAGGGCTATGAAGTCACTGCCGCGAGAGACGGACGCGGGGCGATGGATAAAGCCGAAAGCGGCCATTTTGACGTGCTCATCACCGACATAAAAATGCCTTATGTCAACGGGCTCGACCTTCTTGAAAAAGTAAAAGAAAAAGACCCCGAGATCGAGGCAATAATAATCACCGGCTTTGGAAGTATCGGCTCGGCTGTGGAGGCCATGAAAAAAGGGGCGTATGACTATATTACAAAACCTTTCGACCTGGATGAGCTGTCTCTGCGCGTGAAAAAAATTTATGAACAGAAGACCCTCAGGAAAGAGAATATCGCGTTAAAGACATTTTTCGGGATGAACAGGGAAGCCCCCGTCATTGCTAAAAGCGAGCGCATGAAGAAAATATTAACGGTTATCGACGGGATGAAGGGTTCGGACTGCAGCGTACTTCTCACCGGAGAAAGCGGCGTCGGTAAGAACCTTATAGCCAAAATTATTTATGCTACGAGCATGAGGAAGGACAAGCCTTTCATTTCAATAAACTGCGCGACCCTTACCGAGGAGCTCCTTTCCAGTGAATTGTTCGGACACGAAAAAGGCGCGTTCACTGGCGCGATCACGACAAAACACGGACTCGTAGAAATAGCGGACACCGGCACCCTGTTTCTTGACGAGATATCCGAGCTGTCTCCAAGTCTGCAGGCAAAGCTGCTGAAAGTCGTCGAGGAAGGAGAATTCTTCCGCGTCGGAGGAACAAGACCGTTGAATGTGGATGTAAGATTCGTTGCAGCAACCAACCAGGACGTAAAACGTCTGATCTCCGATGGCAGGTTCAGGGAAGATCTGTATTACAGGCTGAATGTCATGGAGATAAACATTCCGCCGCTGAGAGAGCGGACCGAAGATATAAGACCCCTGAGTTTGTATTTTCTGCAGAAGCACCTGCCGAAGTCCGGTAAGAAAATAAAGGGGTTTTCAGACGAGGCGATGGATATTCTCATGAATTACAGTTTCCCCGGCAATGTCAGGGAGCTTGAAAATATCATTGAAAGGGCGATCATCCTTGAAAAGACTTCCCTGATAATTCCTGAAAGCATACCTCAGAGCATCCGTCTGCTGCAAATAGAGACCATAGATCCCGATAAACTTAAGACCATCGATGAATTAATCAAAGACTACGCTGAAAAAGTCCTGAAGATGTTCGGAGGTAACAGGACCAGGGCAGCGGAGGTATTGGGCATATCGAGGACGAGTTTGTGGAAGATTATGAAGGAAGAATAGCGTTAACACTGTCCATATTCTAAACACCGCACAAATCCTCTCATTCCGTTCAGGCAATCTCTTTCCAAATCAATAGATTATCATTATTTTATCCTGAAGAATTCCATCAACACCCCTTCTTCACGCCGTTCATATTTTTAACGCATTTTTAATCCCTCCCAATTTATCGTTTATTTTCAATTAAGTTGATGTTGGCATGCTTCATGCTCTTCTTTAAATGTAATTCGGGATGTTCAATATGAAAAAACAGATACTGCTTGTCACTTATCTGAATGAAGATTTTGATGAAGGTTTGTCATATGCAATTGATCTTGCAAAGGCAATGAATGAGGACTTGACCATACTACTTGCTCATAAAAATAAATTGCTTCAGAGGGTTGAAGAGATAATGTCGGCAATTACCTTTGCCGAGGCCGGTGAATCTGAAACCGCGAGAGAGGTCCTCTCCGCCGGTCCTGACAGCGGTTCCCGATCAAAGTTGAATGCCCTGATTGAAAAGTGCCATAACGCAGGGGTCGCTGCGAAGGTATATACGGTAGCGCTGGATGCGGGTCCCGCGATAAAAGATTTCCTCAGCCAGAAGAATTCTGTCGACATGGTCCTGTTGGGACCGAGTGTAACGGAGAACGGCAATATTTCGTCAGGCGAATTACAGAAGATCGTAAGGACGGTTTCACGGCCGATTGTAACAATGGCAAAGCAGTGTTCCGCTGCATAAGTTTACCTTTTTACAAAATCTCCCCTCGCCCCTCTTTGGCAAAGAGGGGTTAAACAGTCCCCCTTTGAAAAAGGGGGATTAAAGGGGGATTTTGAATAAAAAGAGCGAAATCATACAAGGAGAGAATCACGATGGATTTTATGTATCTTTATTTACCTGTAGCATTGACAAGTATTAATATCCTGGTCCCGGTGGGATTGGGCCTTGCAGTCGGATTGTTGTCCGGCCTGTTCGGTGTGGGGGGCGGGTTCCTGATGACGCCGCTTTTAATAATGTTCGGCATACCTTCTACAGTAGCGGCGGCCACGGACTCCAACCAGATAGTTGCGGCTTCCACGTCAGGGACATACGCCCACTGGAAGGTAGGCAATGTGGATTTCAAGATGGGGCTTTATCTCCTCATCGGGGGTTTTATCGGGGGACTTTTCGGTGTACAGGCGATCAAGATACTCAAGGCAACGGGCAATGCAGATTTTGTAATAAAGATGACCTATGTGATCATGTTAGGAGTCGTGGGGACGTATATGTTCATCGAGAGTCTGAACAGCATGAAGAAGTCGAAAAATCAGAGTCAGGAGTCAGTAGTCAGGAGTCAGGAATCAGGTATGACAAAGTTTCTCAAGTCGCTTCCCTTTCAGACGCATTTTGAAAAATCGGGGGTAACGCATTCCACCCTGCTACCGATAATCTTCGGCGGCTTTGTAGGAGTGCTCGCGGCAATCATGGGCGTAGGCGGCGGGTTTTTGATGGTACCTGTCATGGTTTACATCCTGAGGATGCCGATGCACGTGGTGGTGGGCACGAGCCTTTTCCAGATATTGTTTAACTGCATAGAAGTCACATTTCTTCAGGCATACACAAACCACAACGTGGATTTCATACTCGCTGTCCTGCTGTTGTTAGGTTCAACAGTCGGCGCGCAAGTAGGGGCAGTTTTCGGAAGAAAGCTCAAGGGCGAACAGCTCAAGATAATCCTCGCAGTCATCGTGCTCGTCGTGACTGCTGAAATCGTATTGGAACTTACATTGACGCCGTCGCTGCTTATAGCACAGGGAGGAGGACACTGATGAAAAAAGTCAGAAGTCGGAAGTCAGAAGTCAGAAGTTTAACAAACATATTGGTAATGACTTTACTTTTTCTGTTTGGATTGACATTGTCAGCAACGAAAGCATCAGCGGACCTTACGATAAAGGCAAACCATGACCATATAAAAGTAGACTTCTTTTATCACGGAAGTTCGGTAAGCGTTGCCGGCGATGCCGATTCAGGCACTGACCTTATTATAAAGATAGCTTCTCCCGACGGGCACGAGGTCCTGAAGCAGAAAGGGAAGGTCGGGGGGCTCTTATGGATGAATACGGGGACGCTGAATTTCGAACAGACGCCGGACCTTTATTCAATCCACAGCACAAAGAAGATTGAAGATATCCTGGGGCCGGAAGAAACGGACAAGTATGTGATCGGTTATCCGGCTTTAAGCAGGCATATTCGGATATCGCCTGCCCTGGGTGAAGAAGAAAAAGAAAAGTGGTTCGGGGAGTTTGTGAAATACAAGGAATCTTCAAATCTCTATACAGCTTCTTCGGGAAAAATAATGACTACCGTCAAAGACGGAAAACAGACTTACTATATCATGACGCAGTGGCCTTATCAGGCCCCTCCGGGTGATTATCTCGTTACCGTGTACGCAGTAAAAGATAAACAGGTCATTGAAAAAGCAGAAACAAATGTGTCGGTTGAACAGGTCGGGACCATAAAGGCGCTTGCCGGGATGGCAAAAAACAGGGCCGCCTTATACGGCGTTATATCCATAATCGCGGCACTGGCTGCCGGTTTCGGCGTCGGCCTGATTTTCAGAAAAGGCGGAGGGGCGCATTAATCATGTATAAAACGATATTGGTTGGATTCGATGACTCACAGTACAGCAAGTCGGCCCTTGTCGAGGCGGCAAACCTGATAAAGAGGCACGGAGGAAAACTTGTCCTCGTCCATGCCGTATATTTTGATACCGAGGAATTCGGGATTGCCCCGGAACAGTTGGAAAAACGCTTTAAGGTCGGAGAAAAGGCGTGTGTTCAGACAAAAGAGATGTTGACTTCAGAGTTCGGTATCGAAGTTCAGTCCCTGCTCTGCGAGGGCGATCCTCCGACTGTCATAGTTGACATTGCAAAGGAAAAGAAGGCGGACCTTATCGTGTTAGGCACCTACGGAAGGAAGGGATTGAACAGGCTGCTCATGGGAAGCGTAACATCACAGGTCATTGTAAACTCCCCTGCAGATGTTCTTGTAATAAAAAAAACCTGCACCGAATGCACGGGTGAATATAAATCCATTCTTGTCCCCTTTGACGCCTCGGTCCCCAGTCAGATAGCCCTGAACCGCGCGCTCCATCTGGCCAGGATGAACAGCGCAGAGATGACGGTGCAGTATGTAATCCCCCGTTACGAAGAGATGATCGGTTTTTTCAGGACGGAATCGATCAAAAAAAGCCTGCACGACGAGGCGCAGAAAATACTCGATACCGCAACAAGGATCGCCTCAAGGAACGGGGGGGTGCCGATAAAGACCGACATCCGGGAAGGCCAGGCGGGAGGGGAGATTGTGAAGGCGGCATCCGAAATGAAAAATGATTTGATAGTCATGGGCAGTTACGGCTATAGAGGCGTTGACAAGGCGATCATGGGAAGCACCACTGAAAGGGTCATTATGAACGCCTCCTGTCCGGTGCTGGTTGTGAAGTGAATTGCAATTCCCCTCTCCCCTTGAGGGAGAGGGGAAGGAGAATATAATGAAAGGTTACAGGAAAATATTAATAGCGGTAAACGGTTCAGCTTCCATTGTCAGGCAGGGACTGAAGCTCGCGCATGATGAAAAATGCTGGGTCACTGTCGTAAAGGTGTTGCCGCCTTACGAGGGCGATTTACACCTTACCGGGATAAAAAATGTCGGGGACGTGTTGACCGGCGGAAGCCGAAAAGAAGTTTCCGCCATAGAACGTATTGCCGAGACCGAAGGGGCCTTGATAAAAACGAGACTGGAAGAAGGAGATGTGCATAAAAAGATTATCGAAGTCGCGGAAGAAGAGAGATGCGATCTCATCATATTAGGCCTGCGGAAAAAGAAAGGCTGGCTCAGCAGGCTCTTTGGAGACAATGTAGTTGAAAAGGTCATTAACCAGGCTCCATGCCCTGTTTTTATAGTTGCCGCTTAAACTCCGCTGTACAATCAACTGCGCCTGCAAGTCCTCCTGCCTTAAAGGCTTTCAGATTAACTCCCGGGCCCGCAAATTAATTTAGCTTCGTGAACTTGATGGCGATAATCAATCTGATGTAACTTCTCGTGTAATTTGTTAATCTTATATACTTGAAATTATCAACTGATAAACATCAGAGAAAAACTAAAACATTCGTGCAACGGGACGGGCAGACCGCTTCCTCGAATGCGCTGACAAGAAAACTGTGAAAAAACGAATCAACCTCCTGCGTGAATTTTCCATCCCGCTCTTTACGGGCGTGGCAGCGGCCCTTATCTGGGCCAACTACGCTCCTGAAAGCTACCATCATTTTCTCCACGGACCTTTCATCGGGAACCTCACCTTTCACTTCCTGACAAACGACATTTTCATGGTCTTTTTCTTCGGCATCGCCGCAGTTGAAATTACCCAGAGCTTCCTGCCGGGCGGCGACCTCAATCCTGTGAAAAAGGCTGTGAACCCGCTCATGGCAACAGCGGGAGGTGTAATCGGTCCCGCAATAGTTTACCTGACCCTCAACCATTTTATCGGTTCTGAGGAACTGCTCAGGGGATGGGGGGTCCCGACGGCAACGGACATTGCTTTTGCGTGGCTTGCCGCCAGTGTGGTCTTCGGGAGAAAACACCCGGCGATATCCTTTCTGCTGCTGCTTGCCGTAGCCGACGACGGGATAGGCCTTGCCATCATCGCGGTCTTTTATCCTGATCCGAACTTGCCTGTTGAGCCCTTGTGGCTTATTCTGACGGCCGGCGGCATGCTCGTCGCTTACGCGCTGCGCAGACTGCGTGTCCGTTCATACTGGCCGTACGTGTTGTTAGGGGGCGGACTCACCTGGGGAGGATTGTTCAATGCCCACCTCCATCCGGCCCTGGCGCTTGTCTTTATAATCCCTTTCCTTCCTCACGCGAAGATGGAAAAAATGCACTTGTTCGAGGAGAGCCTGGCGGACCATTCCGCCATCGCCCGGTTCGAGCATGAGTGGAAAATCATCGTAGATTTCGGCCTGTTCATGTTCGGGATTGCAAATGCCGGTGTAGAATTTTCCAGTGCCGGGACCGTGACCTGGCTTGTTGCCGCCGCGTTGATTATCGGAAAAACCGCCGGGATATTTACTATGGGCTTCATTGCCGAAAAACTCGGGTATCACCTGCCGAATAAGGTGAGAAAGAAGGAACTGTTCGTGATCGGGATCATCAGCGGGATCGGTTTTACTGTTGCGCTCTTCGTTGCCGGGGAAGCCTTTGTCGACCCTGCGCTGAAAGGCGCGGCCAAGATGGGGGCCATGCTGAGCTGTTTGTCCGCGCTTGCCGCCTTCGTTGCGGGTAAGGCCCTGAAGATCCGTAAGATTCCTTAGAGGAGACAGGATTTACCGATTTTCGCTTTTCTTTCTGACTCCTGACTCCTGAATTCTTTTTTTATCCCCTCAGAATATTGAATCCTTAGAGGGCAAACCATGCAATTGAAAATCTGGCATAAGATGATTATCGGCATTTCCATCCCCGTTCTCCTGGCGCTCATCGGCGGTCTGTGGGCCTACGGGTATATAGATGACGTCAAGAAAAGGCATGGTTATGTGCAGATCGCCGCCGACCTGCGGGAAGACATTCTTGAAGTCAGGCGAAACGAAAAGAATTATATGCATTACAAGGATGCCGAGCACTTCAGGTATCTCTCCGTCAGCATCAACACTTTTATCAAAGCAATAAACGGCATACCTCCCGCGACTGTCGCTGAAATAGGAAAAAGCGACCTCATGCTTCTGGACAGCACCTCGGATGGGTATACATCCATCATCAGGGACCTCCACGACAATTTTCAATTAGAGATGCAGAGTATCGAAAGGGTCCGCAGGGAAGGGAAGAAGCTGGAAACGCTTGCCGCGTCCGGAGAACACGCGGCAGGGCTTTCGTCAATTTTCATTCTCAACCTGAGACGCCTGGAGAAAAACTATATGCTCTTCCGGGACAAAGATTCCCTGGCGAAACTGGACGGCGCCCTGTCCCAGATGGAAATGATAGTCCCGTCCTGTAATGAGTGCAGGTCGTATATCGCGGCCATCCGCTACCTTTTTGTACGTTACGAAGAAAACGATTCGATCATCAGTGAACTCCAGGTCGCGGGGAATACCCTCGAAGACATCACCGACAGAATCGCGCTGCGGGAAAGGCAGTATATCGATACGTTCTTTTCAAAGACACAGCGGCTTATGCTTGTCGCGCTCATTTTACTCTGTACCCTGGGGCCTCTGTTTGTATACCGGACAGCCACGAATATCGTCGCGCCGATAATAAGGCTCACGGAAATTACGAAGAAGATAGCGGAAGGCGACTCCTCTGTCCGGGCGCCCATCAAGGAGCACGATGAAACATATACCCTCGCACTATCTTTCAATACGATGTTAGACCACCTGCAGCTTTCTCACAAGTCCCTTGAAAAAAGCATGGCGCTCCTGAGGGAAAAACAGGAGGAGGTGGAAAAATGCGCGTCTGTCGGACTCCTTGTATCAGGTGTCGCGCACGAGATGAATGATCCGCTCAATAATATTTCTCTGACTGCTGGTCCCCTCCGACTTGCCCAGGAACAGATACCCTCCGGGATTGAGAGCGAAATTGAAAAGCGGAATGATTTTAGTCTGCGTGTCGGTGTCGAGATAGATCAGGAGATTACGGCAACTGATAATGTCCATTTTGGAAAAGGGAGGGTCGGTGCAGGCCCATGCGTCGTTCGATGCGTCGGACGATGGTGCTCTTCTTATATGCTCTGAAATCGCTGCCCTTTTGGGCCTTGACCAGTGACAGAATTTCCTGAAGGTTTCCGCGCTCACCTTCGGCCTCAAGCAAAGCCGCCTGTTCTCCACCCCTGAGATAAGGATGCCGCAGGTAGTTCAGGAGGGCATCCGGATGCCGTCACGGGTGACGGGTGCTGCCAGGAAAAGAACTCCCTTGCGGAGGAGCAGGTATTGGTTGGGCGGAATCACGTAAACGCAGTTAGGTTCAACCGGCAGCGCATCTCTGGCTTGAATGACCTTCATGCGTGTGCTGGGCCAGGAGCTCTGCCAGCAGGCTTACATGCCTGGGGGCCAGATGCTGTATAACTACAAAGGCGGCCCCGCTGTCAGAGGGCATGGTTGTGAAGAAAGTCCTGAAGGCCTCCAGAGAACCCGCCGACCCGCCGAGGCCGACAACCGGGATGCCCGAAGATCTGTCTGCCGGTTTTGCGGCTTCTTTATCAGGCCCGGCCTGCTTGAGGGATTCATCCCGGCATTGAGCGTGTCCGGCTGCCTCCGCTGCCTGGTTTTTTTTGTCATATATTCATTCCGGCAATTCGGACGACTATGAAATAAACTGCTTGAAGCATTGACAACCATCCGATTATTTGATAATTGATTAATTGAAAAAATGAGATAAGAAATTTATTGCCAATTTGAAAGGTCCAGAAAAAATCTGCATGAGCATGAAGAGAATTTCCTTTATCGAGGCCGGGGCGCCGGGGTCACATATTTTCAGCAAATTCCCTGTAGCGCGGGTCGGTACAGTATTGCTTTCGACAATCCTGAAAGAAAAGGGTCACGAGGTAAAGGCATTCATTGAAGATATTTCTTCACCCGACTGGAAGTTTATTGAAAGCTCCGACTTTGTCTGTATCTCCACGCTGACGTCCACGGCAATCAGGGCTTATTCGCTAAGCAAAAGACTTAAGGCCAAAGGGATACCGGTCATAATGGGCGGAGCACATCCGACATTTATGCCGGAGGAAGCTTTGCAATATGCGGATTTTGTGGTAAGGGGAGAAGGTGATTTTACTCTGCCCGAGCTTATGAGTTGTCTTGATTGCGGCTCTCCGGCAATCGAAACGATACAAGGGCTGTCTTACAGGGACAGCGCCGGCAAATTTTTCCATAATCCGGACAGGCGGCTTCTTAAAGAGGAGGAGCTCGACTCACTTCCCGTTCCTGATTTCTCGCTGGTCCATAACTGGAAACCTTCGCTCCTGTATTCCGTATCCACATCGAGAGGCTGTCCTTTTGCATGCAGGTTCTGTTCAGTTATCCATATATTCGGCAAAAAATACAGGTTTAAATCGAGCGGGTCGGTACTGAAGGAATTAATGCATGTAAGTTCTGTTTCAAATGGCACCAGGTTTTTTGTCGATGACAATTTTACCGCAAACAGGGAGCGAAGCAAGGAGCTGTTACGGGTGATGATCGCGGAAAAACTGACTTCGGACTGGACTGCCCAGGTGAGAACGGATGCGGCCTCCGATCCGGAACTTCTCCGCCTCATGGCTGATGCAGGCTGCCACACAGTCCATATCGGTTTCGAATCGGTCAATCCAGGGACTCTCCGTCACTATAATAAAAAACAGACCCTTGAAGATATAGTCGGAAGCATCAGAGCGTTCAGGGACCACAGTATTCATATCCACGGCATGTTCGTGATCGGAGCTGATACCGATGATGTTGATGTGATAAAAAGGACAATCGATTTTGCCGTACATAACGGCATAGACACAATCCAGCTTATGGCGCTTACGCCTCTGCCCGGGACCCCGCTTTTTAAGGAGATGAAGGAAAGCGGCAGATTACTTCATTCCGACTGGAGCAAATACGATGCGCATCATGCCGTCTTCAGGCCCGCCCTGATGAGCGCAAAGACACTTCAGATTGAAACACTAAAGGGTATGGGGCGGTTTTACTCATGGGAGTATATTTTGAAGCATCTGGCAAAACTCGACCTGCACTATGCAGGTATCGGATTGTATGGAAAAACAACAGTCAATAAAACGCTCAGGCGTATCCGGCGTCATTCAGCGGCCTGATTATATTCTTGTATTAATGTTTCAATCAGCTTTTTCACCGGAACAATTTCCTTGCATCTGTACGCGTTTGACCCCGCAAAGACGAACCCTTCCTCAAGGTTCCCTTCCGCCGCATTTGTCAGCGCCCTGGCAATGCAATACGGGGCGGTTTTGGGATCGCAGGTTTTCAGGCAGCGGTACTTGCAGGACTTGGGTTTAGTCTGACCTTTTTTAATGTCCTCGACAAACCTGCTTTTGATCACCCTGCCGGGCAATCCGACCGGACTTTTTATGATTACCATGTCTTCTTTTTCTGCTTTTATGAACGCCTGTTTGAAATTTTCATGGACATCACATTCATCCGTGCAGACAAACCGGGTCCCCATTTGTACGCCTGAAGCCCCTAATCCAAGAACGCGGGCAATGTCGCTGCCGTCAAAAATTCCTCCGGCGGCAATGACCGGGACAGGAGGACCAAACGTGTTTGCAAACTTCACAATTTCAACAATCAGTTCATCAAGCGCGGGCGCCTTCCCATCAACCATATCCTGGAAGTCATAGCCGACATGACCGCCCGCCTTGGGGCCTTCAACTATCACGGCGTCCGGCAGCCTGTTGAAATTTCTTTTCCACTTGCTGCAAATGATGTTCAAAGCCCTTACCGATGAAACTATCGGGACCAGCTTTATATTTTTCCCCTCGACGAATTTCGGCAGTTCTAAAGGTAGTCCGGCCCCGGATATGATCAGGTCAACGCCTTCATCCGCAGCGGTCCTTGCCAGCGATTCATAATTGGAAAGCGCGACCAGCAGGTTCACGCCGATTATGCCTTTGCTCATGCTCCTGGCTTTTCTTATCTCCGCCTTTAAAGCCTCATTATTCACGGCTTCATATTCCAAACGCGGCAAGTCTTCAAACTTTCCGAGCCCGACGCCTGCAATCACCCCTACACAACCTTCATTTGCAACTGCCGCGGCAAGCCTCGAGCGTGAGACTCTTACCCCCATACCGCCCTGTATAATGGGAGGATAAATTGTTAAGTCGCCTATTCGTAATTCAGGTAATTTCATTTTCATCTTAATGTCTTACTTTTCCTTGAGAAGATTCTGATGCCTATTAAAAACAGGTTTTTGCTGATATGGCAGCCTTTGTCTCCGAAATCTATTTTTCAAGCAGATTGGAGGTAACTCCGGCAGACATTTTGTCTGAATAGATCCCCCGGATAATGTTAAAATCCTGCAATGTTCCTGAATATCATAACCCCCTTACGCCGTGATTTTCAAGAGAGGCGGGACAGCCCCTGAAAGTTAACATGTTTTTTGCAGGCCGTCGTTGCCTAATCAAAACTCAAATTGGTATTATCACAATGTATATGATGCTTTCTAAAAAATGAACTTCTTCAGGAAATCAGACGAAAAACTTCAGGCCGAAGCCATAGAGGAATTGCGGCAAAAGGTCGATTCCGCAAAACTGCCTGCCGATATTCAGCGCGTAGCAAACGACGAGATCGAGATGCTGTCGAAGATGAGCTCTTCCCTGGCTGAATACACTATAGGGCTTAATTATATCGACTACCTGATAGGCCTGCCCTGGAACAAAAAGACTGAAGATAATCTCGACCTTGAAAGGGCGGAGAAGGTACTGAATGAAAGGCATTACGGATTGAGCGAGATCAAGGAAAGGATAGTCGAGCACCTTGCCGTGAAGATACTGGCGACCCGCAGAAAACCCCGCATACTGGTAGTAGACGATGAAAAAATTGTCGTGAAAAATCTGGACCACGTGCTTAAAAAAGAAGGTTACGCGGTGACCACGGCAGACAGCGGGACAGAGGCCCTGAAGAAACTGGAGGAGTCTGATTTCGATGTTGTCATCACCGACCTCAGGATGGAAGGGACCACGGGGATTGATATTCTGGAGAAGGCGAAGCACAAATACCCGGATACCCAGGTCATCATGATAACCGGTTATGCGTCTGTTGATTCCGCAATAGACGCCATTAAAAAAGGCGCTTATCATTATATTGCGAAACCCTTCAAACTCGACGACGTGTGTGATACCGTGAAGAAGGCGCTTGAGAAAAAGTTCTCTGCCAGAACGACAAAGGGCTACGTTCTCTGTTTTGCAGGACCTCCGGGGACAGGGAAGACCTCTCTCGGCAGGGCCATCGCGGATGCGCTCGGGAGAAAATTTGCAAGGATTTCATTGGGCGGCATAAAAGATGAAGCGGAGATAAGGGGGCACAGAAGGACGTATGCGGGCGCAATGCCCGGCCGGATTATAGAGGAGATCAGCAGGGTCGAATCGGCCAATCCCGTTATCATGCTGGACGAGCTGGACAAAATAGGCCATGATTTCAAGGGAGACCCGGCTTCGGCATTGCTTGAAGTCCTCGATCCGGAACAGAACCGCCAATTTACCGATCATTACGTTGACGTGCCGTTTGACCTCTCAAGCGTTATGTTTATTGTAACGGCAAACATCGCCGACAATATCCAGGACGCCCTCAGGGACCGCATGGAGGTCATTGAATTCTCGGGCTATACGGAAGACGAGAAGACAAAGATCGCCCTTAAGTATCTTGTGCCGAAACAGATATATGAAAAAGGCCTTACGGAATATCCTCCTGAATTTACAACAGACGCTGTATTGAAGATAATCCGGGAATATACCCGTGAGGCAGGCATAAGAAACCTTGAGAGACAGATTGCAGCGGTCAACAGGAAGATAGCTTCCGACTTTGTTCATCATCGGGAAGGAAGAGTGATAAAGGTAACGCCGGACATGGTTGAAAAATATCTCGGCCCCGGGAGGTATTTTTTTGAAGTAGCGGACGAAAAAAACCGCGTAGGGGTCGCCACGGGCCTTGTATGGACCGAGGTGGGAGGTGCCATCATTTTTGTCGAGGCTGCGAAGATGAAGGGGAAAGGCGAGCTGATACTGACGGGCTCCCTTGGCAATATTATGCGCGAATCAGCGCAGGCCGCTTTGAGTTATTTACGGAGCAATGCGTCATCTTTGAATATTGATGAGAATTTTTTCGAGTCCCGGGACATCCATGTGCATGTGCCTGCAGGGGCCATTCCCAAAGACGGGCCTTCCGCCGGGACCACCATCGCGATTTCGCTTATGTCCCTGTTAACGGGAAGACCGGCGAAAAGGGACGTGGCGGTTTCCGGAGAAATAACATTAAGCGGACGGGTACTGCCTGTCGGGGGAGTAAAAGAGAAACTTTTAGCGGCACGCAGGGCCGGGGTCAAATCGGTAATCCTGCCGTTGAAAAACAGGGTGGATATCGACGTTTTGTCTCATGACGTCAAAAAGGACATGGACATCAGGATGGTTGACAGGCTTGAGGAGATGATCGATCTTGTTCTGGTGAAAGAAAGGGTATGAGCGGTTTTTACCACTTCAGTTTTCGTATAAAGACCGGCGTGAGAATTGTGGTTATCAGCGACATGAGCACTATCGCCACATAAATTTCCTGGCTGATGATCTTTGAGGTCAGCCCTATCAGCGCAACTATCATGGCGACTTCGCCCCTCGGAGACATCCCGAAGCCGATGACTAATGATTCGCTCCTGCTGAAACCGGCCATTTTCGCGGTGATCCCGCATCCTATTACTTTCGTCAGCACGGCGACAATAATCAATGCCGCAAAAAAGGCCGACATGCCGAATGTCAGGTCCCTCAGGTTGGCCAGTATCCCCAGGCTGATGAAAAATATTGCGCCGAAGATGACATGAAGATATTCCGCCCCTTCTTTGAGGTCTTTGCTGTTTTTAAACTTCACACCCTCCAGCGCGGCCCCTGACAGAAAGGCGCCGACTATTGCCGATAATCCGATGACCTCCGCTATCGACGCATAAAGGAAGCAGAACATTATCGCGGTCATGAAAAGGAAATGCGGGAACTCTCTCGCAAGCCTTTTTTCGTCCAGCTTGACGAAGAGCTTTTTTATATGCGGGGCCGCGAAAATCCCGGCGGTCAGAAAGACGGCCGCCTTCATTACGGTAATGAATATCTCCGTGAACGCTATATCGCCCTTTGCCGACTGAACGGCAATGGACATGGCCAATAAACCGAGTACGTCGTCTATGACTGCCGCCCCGATTATGGCCCGCGACGCGGGGGCGGTCAACTTCTTCATCTCTTCAAGCACCTTTGCGGTGATGGCTATGCTGGTTGCCGTTAATGAAACGCCTATGATCATCGATACATTAAACGGGTAGCCGAACAGATACCCCAGGAAATACCCTGCTCCCCACGGGACGACAATCCCTGCCAGCGCTATGAGCGCGTATTTCAACTGATAGATGTCTCTGATCCTGAATTCCAGCCCGATCGCAAACAGGAGCATTATCGCGCCCAGATGCGCCAGCATCTCGATGGCGTCACTGTATTTCACAATCGACAGGAGGCTGGGGCCGATTATTATCCCGATGATTATTATCCCTACGACGGCGGACTGGTTTATCCTCGACGACAGGAGATAACCCGCCAGCGAAAAGAACAGCACCAGACTTATCTGTAATTCAATTGAAAGCATTTGTCTTTTTCAGCAACCTGTTAACAAGTTTATTATAGTTTCCTCAGGCCTTGCGCCGGTCCATCGTTATTTTACCCAGTGGGCGGTTTGCGTAATGCCGAACAGGCCCTTCTTACAATTTCTCTGAGCTCATCAATTTTAAACGGTTTTATTATAAACGCAAAGGCGCCTTTATGACAGGCCTCGGCGGCCGTTTCTTTTTTGCCGAAACCCGTGATGATTATCACCCGTATGTCAGGACAGTTAGCTTTGGCAAATTCGAGCACCTTCATGCCGTCAACAACGCCCATCATGAGATCCGTTATGACTATGTCGAAATGTTTTTTTTTCAGTTCATCAATAGCAGCAGAGCCCCTGGTAAATGTCTCGACTGCAAACCCTTCTTTTTCAAACAGCCGTTTGAGTCTCTTCCCGACAATCGGCTCATCATCGACAATCATGAGACGGGGCTTGTCACTCATGGTTTTCAGTCCGTCTCCTCATAAAGCGGGAACCTTACCGTAAAGGTCGTGCCTTCGCCGACCTTGCTCCTGACATTAATATCGCCTGAATGCTTTTCAACAAGACTGTGTGTTACGGCCAGGCCGAGTCCTGTTCCCCCGCCGGACTGTTTGGTGGTATAAAAAGGCTCAAAAATATTTTTCAGGTCTTTTCCCGGTATCCCGCATCCCGTATCGCTTATTTCAACGGTAATGAATTTCCCCTGCCCGTCAGGTCCGGCGCAGATGGAAAGGTCCCCGGACCCTTTCATGGCATGGATGGCGTTGACCATTATGTTGACAAATATTTCTTCGAGCTTGCTCTGGTTGCCTCTTATGAAGACAGGTGTTTTATGAATGTCTTTTTTCAGATGTATGTGTGAGACCTTCAACTGGTTTGCAACGAGATTGATGGATTCCGCAAGTACATTGATGATGTCTGTCTTTTCCATGGCGGTAGACTTTCGGGCGCCTGCGAAGTCAAGGAGGTCCTCGATGATGTGCTTTGCGCGTTCGCTCTGAGAAATTATGTCCTGGATATGCTCTTTAAGCTCTTCAGCGGAAAGCTCATTAAGGTCCTCCTTCATCGTCTCCGCCGTAAGGGAGATATTGTTGAGCGGATTGTTGAGCTCGTGCGCGACCCCCGAAACGAGAAACCCCAGGGACGCGCGCTTTTCAACTTCCACATGCTTTTCATGGAGAAGCTCAAGGCTTTTTTCCAGCGAGCTGCGGGTAAGCTGCAGATGGTCCAGCATCCTGTTGAAGGACACTGCAAGGGTGTATGTTTCGTCATGTTCTTTAATCGGCGCCCTCAATGTCATGTCGCCCTGTGAAATTTTCCGTGTGATATCGGCAAGCCGTTTTATCGGTGTAACGATATATGAGGCGGTCTGGTAGACGAGCAGCGGGCCGAATGTGCAGAGCAGGATAAGGGCGATAAGCAGAAGCCGTTGTGTGGATGAGAAAAAAGCATTTACCTTTTGCCGCTCGCTCCGGGCTATCCTGTCTGTCGTTTCTTCAAGCGTGTTGCCGATCCCCTGCAGGTCGTTTTCCATCCCGGTTATTTTGTTGTAGACTGAAATGAGATTGTTGATCGCAGTTGTGTACTGTACGCAGTATAAACAGAAAGGCGCGAGATTGTTGAAACCGGCAAGCGCATCGTTCAGCCTGTCAAAGGACGTCTTGTCGCGGAACAGCATGTAGTTTTTTTCAAGGCGCCTGAGGTCCAGGACAAAGTTCGGCGAGAGCTCCCGGTCGTGGTTTTCCGCTTTGACAAAGGCCTCTAATTTTCTCCCTTCCTCCCTTACCTTTTCAACGCTAAGGTCCTCCTGCCGGTAATTTTTCAGTAAGGCGTGTATAAGGTCTGAATATGTCCGGAGCGAATCGCGAAGGAGTAAAAATTCATCATTCCCTGCCTGGGCGACTATTTCAGGCGATATGTTGTTGAGCGATTTATTTAAAGTGTCCGTCGCGTCTTTGCTGTATCTGTAATATTCGTCTGTCTTGTGGAGGAGGAAATTTTTTTCATTTCGTCTGACTTCAAGCACCCGTTCCCTCAGATCGTCCGCTATCTCGACAAAACCATGCCGGAGTTTTACATCGTTGATGTAGGCATAAGTAAAAAAACCTCCTATCAGGGTGATAAGGGCGGGGATGGAGATGCCGATGATCATCTTATGCCAGATTTTCAGGTTCATCCTTAAACAGGATACAACATTATCGGGGTTTTGAGAAAGCAGGGGGCGCAGCGTATGCTACGCCCCTTTATTTGCAACACGTCATGTCCTGAGCTGGTTATTCGGGCGCGCTGAAGGCCTGGTGGTATCTCTTTTGTCATACCGCTTCTCTTCCTCCCTCATTATCTCTCGCGCGGTATCGTGTTCTCCTGCCTCGGCGAATGCCGTCGCCGTCATAATGTTCTCCAGTTTTTTTATCAGTTTTTTCATGGCAACCTCCTTTTACAGGCTGACGGCTGTCCGCTGTCAGCTATCGGCTTTCTTTTACAATGAGCACCGGACACGGCGCATACCCTATGACTTTCTCCGTGACGTTTCCGATGAAAAATCTCCTGACTCCTGTCCTTCCGTGGCTCCCCATTACGATGATATCGGACTTGGCATCCCCGGCAAGCTTTGTGATTACTTTGTATGTCTCTCCTTCACGGACCAGCGCTGTAAAGTTTATTCCGTCGGCCCTCTTTCCGATATCTTCCGTATACCGTTTTGCCTTTACGACAAGCTCTTCGACGGCGTCAGGCGCCTGCGCGGAGAATTCATCCGTAACATCTACGACCGACACAACCATTAAGCTGCCGCCGTAAGAAGCTGCGAGCTCCATCGCCTTTTCCGATGCGAAACCGCTGTATTTCGATCCATCAGTCGGGAGAAGGATATTTTTCCATCCTAATCCGGCATCTTTGGGAACAATCAGCACGTCCCTCCTGCTGTGCGCTATGACGCCGGCGGTAACGCTTCCCACAAGCGTCCTTTCGATATGGGACATACCCCGTCTTCCCATGACGATCAGGTCGAAGTTGTTATCTTCGGCGGCATCGAGAATCACTTCGAACGGACTCCCCTCTTTCAGCATTGTCCTGATGACGGTATCTTCCTCCTTTGCGGTCCTGATTATTCCTGCGAGGATTTTTTCTCCTTCTTCCAGCAGAGTCCTCGTCACTTTTTCCTTCATGCTCAGCACATCGAACTGGTCCTGGAAAACGGGGACTGCGGTAATAACGGTTATCCAGCTCTTGTCGTCACGGGCGACCCTGCATGCCTGTCTGAAGGCGTTTCTGCTTGTATCGGAACCGTCAACCGCCACCAGTATTTTTCTGTATTTTGACATTGATTCTCCCTGAACTTTAAGGGCCCCTTGACCCTTTTTTCTATGCTTCCTTCTTTACCTTTGCCTTTTTCATGCTGAGTCCTATCCCGTCAAAGATGTAAAATATGGCATATCCCCACCACATGGTATAGGCCACGTAGAATATCAGGAGTCCGGACATCATGCCTGCATGGTCGGCGACCTTGTTCGCGTCGATCTTGTAGAAATTGTAGCCGGGCTCCACGCCTTTTTTAATCACATCGGAAACTGCTTTTGCCTCGGCAACGAGTTTGTCCTTTTTAAGGGCCTTATCTATCCCGCTTAACGCCGTCCACCAGTTTTTCATTACGTGCTTTTCATCATATCCATAGCGTTCGGAAACTGCTTTGCCGTCATTTTTGAACATGGAATCGGAATCGGCAAGCGCGCTCTGAAGGACTGCCCCGAGATCGCCTTCTATCCTGAGAAGCTGCGCATCTTTCACCTCTACGCTTGCGCCGGCAGTGGTGAAGAGCTTTGCAGTGTTTTCGGCTTCCTCAGCCTTTTCAAGTTTTATGGTAACGGAAAGGGGTTTTCCCGCAAACCCTTCAACAGACTTTGCAACTTTCGGGATGAAGTATGATGATCCCTTTGAAAGTTTATTGAACATATCGTCGGAAAAGACGAGTCCGTTTTTGCCGTTGAATACGGGTGAAAAGATCAGGACCAGAACGGCAAGGAACGATATTGCAAATACAACCCCGACTGTAAATGGTTTTTTATTCCTTATCAGCATGTTATGCCTCCTCCTTTACAAGCACGGGGCTTACCTGTTCTTCTTCACCCCTGAGTACACTGATATTCGCTATGAATTTCCCGATGACCCATGCTGCAAAAACCGCCACGACTATCCAGAAAATGTAGTTACCTGCGGTTTCGATCCCGCTGACAACCGGTTTGGACCAGTTGATGACTTCAAGCTCCACGAGTTTTTTCGGAAGCGTTGCCGCCCTGTTGATAAAACCGGCCAGGATCGATACTGCGTAGAAACCTCTGATATGGATGCCCTTCACGACCTTTGTGGTAAGGGCCCCGACCTGGATGCCGATAAGCGATCCGAGAAGCATTCCCATGGCGAGTGTGTAAAAAACATAACCGTAAATCGCATATTGGGTTATCGCGCCAAGTCCTGCTGTGAATATAATTTGCAGGATGTCCGTTCCAACGGTTGTCATTGAAGATACGCCGAATACATAGACGAACATGGGGAATGTTATGAACCCGCCGCCGACGCCCATTATTGCCGCCATAAGGCCGACTACTACGCCGCCGAGGGCGACGATTACGCCGGAGATCTTTCTGCCGCCCGGCACAAAGTCTTCATCAAACCTGATCGCGGGCGGGATGTTTACATTCTGCACCTTGAGGGCGAGATTTGTCATGCCAGAGCCGCCGCCATGCGCATCTCCCGTGTCGTGAGATTTTCTTGATTTAAGAAAGTCTGCAAGGGCATAGAAGCCGAGAAAGCCGAGAAGCACTGCGTAAATAAGGCTGATGAAGGTTTCACTCAGGTTCGGGTCATAATTGTAAAGAGTGTGGTTGATGGCGCCGCCTATGAAGGTGCCGCCTGCTGAACCGACAAGGAAGGCTATCGCAAGTTTACCCGAGACATTACCGAGTTTCTTGTGGACCGCTGTTCCCATAATCGCCTTTGCGAAGATATGGAAAAGGTCGGTGCCGACCGCAAGAATACCTTTTACCCCCGCTGCCATCAAAGCAGGGGTGATGATGAAACCTCCGCCCGCCCCGATACATCCTGTTATCAGTCCTGCACATAAACCGATAGCTATGGATATCAGAAAGATATTGGTTGAATAAAATGCAGGCGCATATGCAGTCTTGCTGCCCAGCATGTCTCCAGCCTCAACAAAAGCGACCGCGATTATCGGCAGAAGCATGATAAACAGAAGCCACATCTTCTTCCTCTTCTTTAAGATACTCATTGAGACTTCGTAGTCCCATTTGGCGTGCTCAATCGACGCCATCTTCAGGAACTCAAACACACGTCTTCCCGTTCCCATTTTGTTCTCCTCCTTGTTTATTTGGTTTTATTCACGGGCGGGCTTGAAACCCGCCACTACTACTGGGCAGACACAGGGTCTGTCCCTACTAAACCTTGACTCATGACTCTTGACTCTGTCTTTATGCCGTTGAAGGCATTTCACTTTTTGAAACAACCACCAATGGACATTTCAGTTTCTTCCACGCCTCCGAGAGCGCTTTGCCACCTCCTTTGCATTCGATATTAAGCTCCGGTGTCGAGCCGATTACTACAAACAATACGTCCTTCTTCTTTTCCGTGTAGTCGAGTATCGCCTTTTTCATGCATCCTTCTTCCGTGACCAGATTGCACCGTATCCCCTCTCTCGCTGCCTCTGAAAGGAATTCATGCAGTGCATTGTTTTTTGCTTCCGATATTTTCAGGTAAAGAACATCTATGGCCGCCTTAATTCTTCTGCTTATGTTTATGGCGTACTTAAAGACATTTGTATCGAATTTCTCTTCAGAAAGCGCAAGCAATATCGTGTTCTTGCTCTTGAGTATCTCCCTTGCCTTTTCATGCTCACCTGCTTCCGCAAAGGTTATCGCCGACATCAGGTCATCAAAATTTTTCATGGTCATGTCCTGTAAATTTATCGTTTAAAGAATGGCGTCGTTTCTCTGAAATTGAGATGATGTATTTCAATAACCGTGCCACAGCGTAAGCAGGATGTATCTCGCTGAAATCATTGCTTTCCGGGACAATAGTCACTGCGCCGGAACATTGCAGAATGCATCGCGGTTGCATAATAAACCTGTAACTCTTTCAGCAATAAGGGTTTTTATCTATGTTGCGCAGATATTGCCTAATGTTGTAATTTGCAATGAATGATGGTAGGATTTAACGTTGTTAAATTTAGGGAGAGACAATGGAGCACAGGGTAAAAATATTGATTGCCGACGATGAGTCGATCGCGCTCAAAAATCTGGTCAACGTGATGCAGAAAGAAGGATACGCCGTTACGGGGACACTGAAAGGGGCGCAGGCGCTGAAACTGATTGAAGAACAGAGGTTCGACGTCGTGCTTACTGATCTGAAGATGGAAAAGGTTGACGGTATGCAGATACTGAAAAGATGTCGCGAACTCTATCCCGACATAGAGGTAATAATGATAACGGGATATGCAAGCGTCCAGACTGCCATCCAGGCAATTAAAAAAGGGGCCTACGACTATATTGCAAAACCGTTCAAGCTTGACGAGGTCAGAAGGGTTGTCAGAGAGGCGATTGAGAAAGTTAAGCTGAAAAAGGAGAACGCGCAACTCCGGGAGCAGCTTGAAAAATTTGAAGGCAAGGTCAAAATTATTACACAGGACCCTGCAATGCATACGCTGCTTGAGACATCGAGACAGATAGCGCCGACGGATTGCAATATTCTCCTGAGTGGAGAAAGCGGCACGGGAAAGGAGATGTTCGCGCGTTATATACATTTCAACAGCGCAAGGGGGGCCGGACCTTTTTTCGCGATAAACTGCGGCGCGTTTACGGAGGAGCTTTTGTCCAATGAGCTGTTCGGTCATGAAAAAGGCGCATTCACCGGCGCGACAGCCGGGAAGAAAGGACTCATCGAAATGGCATCGGGAGGGACTTTGTTCCTCGACGAGATTACTGAGATGCCTGCGTCCATGCAGGTCAAGTTATTAAGGGTCATCCAGGAAAAAGAGGTTTTGCGTGTCGGCGCTACAAAATCTCTCAAGGTGGACGTCAGGTTCATAGCGGCAACAAACAGGGACATAAATGACGCCATCAGAAGCGGCAATTTCAGACAGGATTTGTATTTCAGGCTGAACGTTGTTTCTATCCGCATCCCTCCGCTTTCTGAAAGGAAAGACGATATCCCGTTCTTAAGCTACTACTTCCTCAAAAAATATGCGGCCCTTATGAAAAAGGACATCCGGGAAATATCCCAGGAGGTAATGGCTGTGCTGATGAATTATGATTTTCCGGGAAATGTGCGGGAGCTGGAAAACATAATCGAACGGGGCGTTGCTCTCTCAAACAGCGGCACGATTGAAATGGCGCACCTTCCCGAAGACCTGAAGGAGCTGAGTATCAGGACCTTCAGGAAAAAAGAAGGTAAGATCCCCTCCCTTGAAGAGCAGGAAGAGTCATACATTAAATGGGTCCTGAAAGAAGCAGGCGGCAACAGGACAGCGGCTGCGCAGATACTGGGAATTGACCGAGTTTCACTCTGGCGGAAGCTTAAAAAATACGGGCTGGAAGAAGGATAGGGCAATGCCGCTGAAATATGATATAATTTCTTCGGAAAGCGCGCGTGTATCCGGCCTTAAACAGAGGGACTGATCAGACATATGAAAAAAGCTGCCGAAGCAGATCAACAGATATCCGAAATCCTGAAAAGGGGCGAGATATTTTCCGCCCTCAAGGAGCCGGAAATAAAAAAACTGGCCGCCTTTTTTGAAAAAATCACATTCAGAAATGATGAAACAATTTTTTCGGAGGGTGACCCTTCGGACAAATTTTACATACTTGCGGAAGGGAATGTAAAAATACTGAAGCACACGATGATGGGGAAAGACATCATCCTCGAAATCATGTCCCCCGGCGATATATTCGGCGGCGTGGCGGTGCTGGATAAAAAACCGTATCCGGCTTCAGCCCAGGCCATGGAATCCACGACGGCCATCAGGATCAGCCGTCAGAACCTGCTTAAGATCATGGAAGAGTATCCCATACTGAAGCTCGAGATAGTCAGGTATTTCAGCGACAAGCTCAGGGACGCCCATGAGATGCTGAAGAACATAGCGACAGAAAGGGTTGAAAAAAGGGTGGCCGCGCTGCTGCTTAAGCTTTCCGAAAAAGTGGGAGTCGAGGACAGCGGCTTCAGGAAGATAGATTTCCCTCTCACCCGTCAGGAAATCGCCGAGATGGTAGGAACGACTGTCGAGACCTGCATCAGGACGATGAGCAAGTTCCAGAAAAGCGGTCTGGTCAGGTCCACGAGCGGAAGGATATCAATAAAGGCCGCTTCGCTTCAGAGATTTCTTGAAGAGTAGATTGGTTTACAGCTTATTCAGCGCCTGGATTTTTCTCTTATCCTTTTTCGACAATTTCCCGGAAGCGCCTTTCCGGCGGGCCGGGGCGCAGTCAACATCCTCATCTTCCGCAGAAGAAGACTCTTCAGGATTATCAGGATTGCATTCATCGAGGGCCGAATAAAGCTTTCTTTCGAATTCATCCGAGGTAATTGCGGCGAAATCTTTCCTCTCAGCAAAATCATAGATCTCCCGGTCCGAACTTACAACAATCCATTGTGTAGCTGTTTCGGACAATTTATTCCTGATGACCTGATCGGCCTTTTCGCCGAGCCTGGAGTATATGACGGTCACACAGCCGGCCTTTGTCCTCGATTCTACAGGTTGCCCGTTCTTCCATCCGTCGAAGACAAGGGTGATGTCGTGCCCTCTTGTGTCCGCATATTTGTAGAGCTTTTGGATAAGATCATTGCGTGCCATTTCAAGATTCCCGTGGGCGATGCCGATGAGGTTGTAGCCGTCGATGAGGATGTGCGCCATGAGATATTATACAACGGGCCGCAGGGGTAAAATATGATTGAGTTGTCACAGGATAAATATAAAAAAGGAACTTGTTGTCTGTTCTGCTGTCTTTTGACGAGACACTTAAAAAAACTCACATCCGCAGATCATCCAGGAACTCTGATGGGACATCCCCGCTCGTCACCAGCAGATGGTCCCGCGCACGGGTGCAGGCAACATACAAAAGGTGACGCTCGGTGTCGTAGACTTCCTGAAGGTCAGCGTCGTCAGTAACCGTTTCGATGCGTTCCTGAAGTGGGACAATCTCGTCATCACATGCCATAACAACAACGGCACGAAACTCCAATCCCTTTGCGAGGTGCATAGTGCTGATCGATATGTGACCTATAGTTGTCTCAACATTTTCATCAAGCATTTTGAAGGGAATCTTAGCCTTTTCAACTGCGGCACGGGCGCGGTCAAGCTCAGCCTCTGATCTCACGAATACACCTATTTCATGGGGCTTGAGTCCCTCATCGATTCGGTAGGCAAGCCATTGCCCGACTGTTTCAATTTCCTTTTCCGGATAGTCCAATGCCGTGATGACCGGATCGGGGCCGTTAAACACTGATACAGTGCCGCGCCGATCCTCTATATTGCCGTCAACATCGGACAATTCGGGGCCTAATAATTTATCTGCCTGCATCCTGATTTGATGAGAAGTCCGGTAATTGATGCGCAGGCCCCTGGAGCGTCCGCGAATATCGACGCCAAGTGTCTTCCACGAGAAAGGCTGCTGGAAGATCCGTTGTCCAAGGTCACCGGCAAAAAAGAGGCTGTTTGGTCGTCCTCCGCCCAGCGCAGCAAGAAACCGCAATTGTGACACATTAATATCCTGTGCCTCATCCACAACAGTGAAATCGAATGGTGGATGTTTGCTGTCAGCAAGCCGTGGCGCCAGTCTGCTGAACATGCCGGCATACGTAACAAGATTGCGACCCATCAGTTGAGATCGGACCTGCTCGAAGATTGACCAGAGCTGCTGCCGCTTTTGTTCCGGCAATCTGGTTTTTCGTCCCAGCCGCGAGACGTCACGATACGCATCCCACGTATCCAACTGCCACGCATCAACCACCTGTTCCCACTCAGTCCGCAGGAAGTGAAGGCTGAACTTGTGCCCGGCTACAGCGTCTGAAGCCTCCTCAAGCAGCTTGACCATAATAGACTTTGATACTATCTGTGGCCGGCCAAAATTCAATTCATAGAGCCGACGGCCGATTGCATCCATGGCATGCACTTCCAGCCTGTCGCCAAGACGAGGTTCGTTGCCGATCAAGCGTCTCAGTTTGGTTCTCAATGCATTAGCCAATGTATCGGAAAAGGTGGTAAGTAGTACTCGTGCATCGGGATTGGCACGTGTAAGGAAGACAGCCCGGTGCAAGGCTACAATCGTTTTGCCTGTCCCTGCTGATCCTGAGACCCGAGAGGGTCCGCTGTAATCCCGCTCAACTAATTGCCGCTGTGCCGGATGGAGAAAGACCGTCCACTTCTCCCAGGGATATTCGAGTGCGCGCTCCAGTTCTTCAATGTTGTTCATCACCCGGAACCTGCGCTGTGCGTCTGGGTGATCAAAGGGACTGATCCCCGCTGTTACAGGTTGCTGGATTTGCGGCGTTACACCAGTTGCCAGATCAAGCAGCGCCTCGGCAGCCTCGCCGGGCAGATGATCTGCCAGGGCCAAGAGGGAATCTTCATCGGCCTTTTTCACATCATCAATCCATTCTTCAGGCACACCATAATCAAGCAAGACATTATCAGAGACTTGCGCAAACAAGGGCAGCTTGCGAGGGGCCGGTTGTACCGCCTCAACGTATTTGGGAATAATGATTTCCTGTACGGTCTCACGAATTTCCACTAATTGTGCCGCTCCGGTTTTGGGGTGTATTTCGAGCTTGCGCTTTTCAGCCCAACGGTAAGCTGGGTCGTGGTGATTCACATAGCAAAGGAGGAGACTTTCGCTGGTCTTATGGACAATGATCCTGAGGTCGCTGCTGACCCGCACTGACCAGAAGTTTTTGTCCTTCGCCTTATCGAGCTTGTGGAACTGCATGCCTGGATTAGCAGGGTTCAGTTGGAGATCAAAGGCTGTGGTTTTTACAGCCTTCTGCTCGTCGCCGGTCAGCTTCGCGAGGCTATCAGTAAATGTGTCGGCTATGCGGAATTGCATTGGGCTTTCTATCCTGATGCTTCCATGGCCTCCTGTACAACTTGTTCAATATCAGGTTGATCGGAGGCAATTACTTTGTCAGGCAGATGTTTGTGATATGGAGAATTCGGCAAATAAGGAAAGTGAGGTGTACTGTCATAGCGGAAAACCAAACGGTTCTGTTCATCCTGGCAATGGTAGCGATAATCAAGGGCAACAAGTTTGTTATCAACAATCACCACTGCTTCGTTAATTTCCAGGAGATGACCCTGTTCAAACCTGATACGAATCCGGATGCTGGCCCGGTCCGATGTCAGTATTTCCTCTGTGTAGCGCTCGACATATGCATTGTGGCACTGGAGAATTGCACGTTCAACACGCTCAAGATATGCAGCCAGGACCTCATGCAACACTTTGCAGCCTTTTTTCTAATTCCTGATGAAGATGCAGATAGTGACGGTAATCATTGGCCCACTCCACAAACACAGAATCATCCGGCATTTGCCCCCGATTGTATTTATCAAAAAATTCCTCGGAGTCCATCCGGTGCTGATTTTCAAAAGAATTCAGTCGCTTGGCCACTGCAATCAGCGCATCCAGGGGCGATGTATATTGAATCGTTTGTTTAAGCATTCGAACCTCCTTTGTTCATTCCTGAGTTTTATGCTGCTGTCTTAATCTGCCCTATCGAAACGGTACCGGCAATATGTAATTCTATCATTTAACAATAAGCATTTCATCATCTCTTACCCCAAAATGGGTTATTCCCTCATCGGTAGAACTGCATACCCGGATCGCTGGGTTCAGTTGCAGGTCAAAGGCTGTGGTCTTCACGGCCTTCTGCTCTTCGCCGGTTAGTTTGGAGAGGCTGTCGGTAAAGATGTCGGCTATGCGGAATATCATCATTTCACACTTCGGCGGCAGTTGTTTCCAAAATGGAACTAACTGATTTTTTATCAAGTAGCTTTGTTGACTCTTTTATTGTCGGCGGCAGTTGTTCGAATCTTTCGAATAACTGAATTTTCGCCCAACTTGTCGCTCTTGAATATGTGTCGGCGATGCGAAAGTCCATATACCACTCTATTCTTGAAACATTATTCCATCATTGATGGAGAACTGACAACAACACACCCACCCATGCTCGGAATTTTCAGTATACCCTCCCTGAATTTGGCATGCTCTTGCGTTGAGCGGGTATGATCCCACAGAAAACTGACTATCCGTGCATCCTTATATGTCGGGTCGGAACGATAAAGCGAAACATCTTCTGCAACTTCGCCAATCAGTAGCGAAAAAGTTTTTTTTGTGTCTTTACGGTATTTCACTTCGATTATCGTATGGATAGATGGCAGATAAATATCTACGCGCGGAGTCTTCTGCCCAACGGGCTGAAGATAGACCTCCTCCGAAACATCCTCGAATATCGGAGCCAAAAGCACATAGAGGAGGTTCTGGACGTGATACTCATTTTCTATGGGCCATTTGACAGGGGTAGCTTTCTTGGTGCGTCTGGCATCCTCCCAAGTCCATCTTTTCAGGCCAATTGGAATGCGTTCAAGGAAGCTAAGAAGGTCATCTAGAGCCCAGCCATTCGGAGGAACTATCGCGATGTCCTGGTTTACCTTGTCAAAGACGTAGATCATCAGGCAGATAAGCGCTGTTGGGGTATCAACAGTCGGCCGCTCCCTGAACTCTCCCATGAATTTGGCGATAAGGGATTGTCTGTCCTTATGATCAGTTATTCTTTGTATCTCATGATAGTGCAGGAAAAGCGGAATACATGCTGAAGAATAGGCCGTTTCTTCAGAAATGGTGATATAGCGTGTGATATCCGTTTCATAAATATTGAGTCTACCGCTTTTCACCTGACCTCGGATGTCAATAATGGACACCAAACCTTTCATGCTGCTCTCTGTTCAGCATAGAATCTTTGTTCGTATGCAGCGGGGGATAAGTACCCCAGCC
>QZJG01000026.1 GCA_003599275.1 Nitrospiraceae bacterium
CAGTGTCATTGCGAGGAACGTTAGTGACGAAGCAATCTCAAACATATTGATTAATACAGAAGCGGATTGCTTCACGGAGTTTACCCAGAGCGTAAAGACAAGATTCTTCGCTTAGCTCAGAATGACCCGCGAAGGGTTCGCAATGACAGCCAAAATACTTTTTCAGCAGCCTGTAAGCGGCTTAAGCCATATTCGCCCTGATGACTTCCGCGATCTCGTCGGCTATCGCGGTTATGCTGTCCATATCGTCCCCTTCCACCATTACCCGGATTTTCGGTTCAGTGCCTGACGGCCTGACAAGTATCCTGCCGCTGTCGAGTCTTTTTTCACACCTTTTTACCGCGGCCGTGACAGCGGGGCAGTCTTCCATGTTTTTTGATCTGCCGACAGGCACATTTATAAGGACCTGGGGATAGATTGGGACATATGAAGCAAGTTCGGAAAGTGCCCTTCCCGTTCTGCACATTACGGACAATATCTGAAGTGCAGTGATCGGTCCGTCCCCGGTTGTGTTATGGTCCAGAAATATTATATGCCCTGACTGCTCGCCTCCCAGATTGCAGTTTCTTTTGACCATCTCCTCTACGACGTATCTGTCGCCGACCCTCGTCCTGACTACCTTTATCCCCGCCTTCTTTAAACATATTTCGAAACCGATATTGCTCATAACGGTGGCCACAACCGTATCGGCCTTCAGAACCCCGGATTTTTTCATGTCAAGTGCGCATATTGCCATTATCTTGTCGCCGTCCACTATCTCACCCTTTTCATCGCAGAGGATCGTCCTGTCGGCGTCTCCGTCATGGGCAATCCCTATGGCGGCATTGTATTCGAGGACCGCCTTTTGCATGGCTTCGGGATGGGTTGTCCCGCAGTTTGCGTTAATATTTATTCCATCCGGCTTGTCATTGATTGATATGACCGTAGCGCCCAGCTCACCGAGTATTGTGGGAGTGACTTTATACGCCGACCCATTGCTGCTGTCTACAACGATTTTTAAACCTTCAAGGGTCCGTCCTTTGGGGAAAGTCGATTTTACGAACTCAATATACCTGCCGGTGGCGTCATCCACTCTTTTGGCCTTGCCGATGTCTGCGCCTTCCGGCCTGATTTTCTCAAGCGCGCTGGAGAACATGACCTTCTCGATCTCTTCTTCCGTACTGTCAGGGAGTTTGAGCCCGTCCGAGGAAAAGAACTTTATCCCGTTGTCATCATATGGATTATGAGATGCGGATATTACAATCCCCGCATCGACCCGTAAGCTCCGCGTGACAAACGCGATCCCCGGCGTAGGCATCGGGCCTACCAAAACGACATTCATGCCCATGGAGCATATGCCTGACGTGAGGGCGCTCTCAAGCATATAGCCTGAAAGCCTGGTGTCCTTGCCGATGAGGATTTTGTTGCGGCCATGTTTTTTCTTTAAGACATAAGCTGCCGCCCTTCCGACCTCAAAGGCAATTTCTCCTGTCATCGGGGCATGGTTGGCCTTTCCCCTGATGCCGTCTGTTCCGAACAACCTGGTCTTTTTCATTAGTTCTCCTTACTTGATTTTCTTAACGGATATATCCACAGCAACCCTTTGTATCTCTGCCTTCAGGTTTGGATTCGTCAGATTAATTTTGGCTGTGTACCGCAGGTCCCTGTTTAATCCGGTTATGTCTATCGGCTCCGTTTTTACATTGTAAATGTTCGAGACTATACTCCTCGGCCCTTCTATAACCACCGCATCAGGCGCTACCTCCATTCCGAGGACCACAAAACCCTGCTTGGGCAAGCCGACAATGGCCGGCTGCACGGAGACGGTCTTTTTTAATTGTTGCTCAATGGTCAAACTGATCGTTTGAGGGTCGATGCTCATTATCTCGATAGTCTTCGGCAGCCTGATATTGTCCCGGCCAAGAGTTAAAAAGGACCGGCCGGTTTTTGCATTGCTCAAGTCGACTATTGCGGTCACTTCATGAGGTCTCAGATTCTGAAGCATCCTCTCCTGCCCCTCGATGTTGACGCTTATCGCTTTAGGGAAATCTACAACCTCGAGGTCCGGAGGCAAGTTCATGTACATAATCGGGACGTCGATGACGGTCCCCGACCTTCCGCTCAATATGACGAAAAACCAGAGTGCCGCAGCAAGAAAAAAAGAGGCCACTTTCAATCCTATGTTCTGTGCAAAAAAGCTGCTCCTCATTTCTTCATTTCCTGTGATTTTATAAAAGTTTCCGTTAAAAAGTTTCTGAGGGCCGCAATGTCGACATTTTTCTGCAGATTGCCGCTGACAGCAGTGGTAATGCCGCCGGTTTCCTCGGAAACTATTATAACAACTGCGTCGGTTTCCTCTGTCAACCCTATTCCGGCCCTGTGCCTTGTGCCGAAGGCCCTCGAGATATCCGCGCTCAGCGCAAGAGGCAGGAAACAGCCCGCCGCGATGATGCGATTGCCCCGGATGATGACCGCGCCGTCGTGAATCGGTGACGACGGATGAAAGATACTCAACAGCAGCTCGCGTGAGACCTTCGCGTCAAGCTGGGTCCCCATTTCGATGAAGTCTTTGAGGTTAGTCTCTTTCTCTATAACTATCAATGCGCCAATCTTTCTGTTGGCAAGCGCAACGGAGGCCTTTACGATTTCTTCAAGAGACCTGAGCTCCTCCGCAGTAGTGAAGGAGGGTAAGAAACGGGCCTCTCCCATCTGGGCCAGGGTCCTTCGTATCTCAGGCTGAAACAGGATAATGATCGCCAGTACTATCTGTGCCCAGAGGCTCTGGACAATCCAGTCTATGGTGTAAAGCCCTAAATATTTTGAAAGGACGAAGGCCAGAAACAGGACGCCTACCCCAATGAGCATCTGGGCCGCCTTGGTGCCTTTTATTATCAGGAGTACCCTGTAAAGGATGACGGTCACAAGCAGGACATCGAGGATGTCCTGCCACCTTACAAGGCTGAGTATTTTTGCAGTCATGGGTAATATTGTAACAGTTTTATCGCCGTATTTTGAAACTTGCAATTCAAAATAATTTCAAGCAGGACCAGGCTAAAGACAATGACTACACCTTGTAATTCAGTGCCCGGCTTGTTTATTTTTTCTGGGTTACGAGGCTACATAACATAAGCGCCGCCGTATAAATAAATAAAATGTCCCTTGACCTCGAGCACGTCTTTTTCCCAGTCTCCCGGCAGCGGCCAGTAAGGTCCGGCGTCCCTGACGGCCTTCATCGCGGCCTCGTCGAGCTCTTTATACCCTGATGTCCTCAGCAACTCGACCTCGCTGACTGTGCCGTCTTTTTTTATAGTGAATTTCATGTAGAGGTCGCCGGACAGGCCGAGGCTCGCCGCGTTTTTAGGATATTGCCAAACGCCTTCAATCTTTTCTTTCAGCAGCCGCATATATCCCCGGTGCCTGAATTCGGAGGTGTCGAATGTAAGCCCTTTGCCGGGGGGAGGCTCTTTCCGTGCATACTTTTCTATAGTGTCCCTGTCAAAAAGAGATAAAGGCGGCGATGGTGCAGTCCCATTGTCACCTGTAACTCCCGTGCCTTCCGGTTTTCCCTTTAGATTCCTGTCGTCCCCTTCCGGCTTACTTGAAATGTGAGCATCTTCAGCACGGGAGGAAGGAACGCCTTCATCGTCATGCATCGCATCCGGTGGCAATTTTTCCAGGAAGGGGCGTGGAGCGGCTTTACGGACAAGGGGTTTGCGCGCAATATCAGGCGGGGGTGAAATCTTCGGCTGCGGTTTCTCTGTTTCCAGCGGGCCGACTATATCGACATTAAAAACCGGGAAGATGTGATTATTGTTGAAAGTCGTTAGCCCTATTAATACGACAAACAATATATGGGTCAGCAGAGATGCGGCTATGTATCGATTAAAAGTCAACTTGCCAGATCGGGTAATCCCTCAATTGTTAAAGTATATCAACGCTTGGGGGAAAGGACCTCCTTTGATTAATATTATATCGTATATCGTACCTATGGGTACCTATAACCCCGGAGGGAAAGGGCAGTATATAACAGACCTTTGGGGAGCGCTGTCCGTATCAGGGTAAAAATATGCAGATATCTTAAAAAAGAAGCTTCCTATGCTTCCGGAAATGCTGCCGTCCCTGTTTTCTTTCCAGAGTTTTGTTGATTTCAGTTCATTTATGGCTATTATTAAATAAAGGTTGTCTTTTTCCATCCCATTGATGTCTTCGGGGCTTGGAACGGGTATACCTTTGGCATGGCCATATGGAGTATGAGAATGGAAATCTCCCACGATCTGGAGTTTTACAAATTTTGAAAGGATAGGCTCTATTTTTTTCTTGTCCCGGTGGTGTAAGATGACCCCCCTTCGCCTTCTCCTGGCAGTCTGCAGGCTGAAGGCGTATTCTATGATAAACCGGTCGTGAAGGCGGTAACCAAGTAGGTAACCGAGAGATTCTTTTTGAAAAACTTCCGCGCAGCTTAAAAGGAGTCCCATGAAGGCGTTTTCAGAGAGATATACCTTCATGGGCTTTGTTCTCTTAATTATTTCCTTCTGTGCTCCGGTATCCTTACCGTCATCACGGCGCATGGAGCTCTCCTGACGACCCTTTCTGCGATACTGCCGAAGATGAACCTCTCAATGCCTGATCTCCCATATGTTCCGATCACTATTATATCTATTTTTTCTTTATCGGAGAATTTTATTATCTCTTCATATGGTATGCCTTTTACCACAACCTTTTCAACTTCCGGAAGTCCCCGTATCGCCTCTATACAACATGTGTCGATCTCCTTCATGGCCCATTGATTCAAGTCCTTATAGAGCTCATCGTGAGACATGTGCGGCACGTGGATGCCGGTTGCCTTGGCAAAATCAAATATAACATGAAGGACATAGAGTTTGGCATTATATTTTTTTGCCAAATCCACCGCATAAGGCAGCGCCTGCAAGGCCCCTTCGGAAAAATCGGTCGGGAAAAGGATGCGTTCTACTTTCATGTGTCAACCTCCTGGTTCTTGTCTCCTTTCCGGAGACGGTTATTGGTTGTTGAATTCATATATGAATCTTAATCCTTCAAGGGTCAAAAACGGGTTTACAAAATCAACCGTCTTCAAATATGGCGTTACCAGAGACGCAAGCCCTCCGGTGACCACTACCGTTAAATCATGGCCAAGCTCCTTTTCCATCTCCTGAATAATTCTCCCGGCTGCGCCTGCATGTCCTACAATAATGCCTGTAAGTATATTGCCTTCCGTGTCCTTATTTAATATCTTATCAGGGAGCTTCAAGCTGACCTTCGGCAATTTTGCGGTTTTCTCCGACAGCGCATCTGCCGATAATTGCAACCCGGGCATGATGGCGCCGCCCCTGTATTTCCCGTCCCCGGTAATGACATTTAAGGTGGTTGCCGTGCCGAAAGTTACAACAACCAAATCCCCCTTATGAAGCCTGCGGGCGGCAACAACACAGGCCATCCTGTCGGTCCCGATTCCTTTGGGAAACGTAATGCCGGTTTTTGTCTTATGGGTCAAAGTCATCGGCGTGATGCCGAAGCTTTTCTTTAAAGCGGCTGAAAACGGTAGTGTTACATCCGGCACAACAGAGCACAGGGCTGCGGCATCGGGTCTTCCGATCTTGTGTTTCTTGACAACCATCTCAAGAATATGGGAATACTCATCAGCATTACGCTGAGTTGCCGTATTGAAGGCCTTAATACCGCCGTTTTTATGGAAACCGATCTTTACGTTCGAATTCCCTATGTCAATAAGTAAAAGCATGTTATCGGGTACCGGTTATTATTGTCCTGTATAACAAAAGCCCTCCAATGCTGTCACTCCCGCTTGTCGGGAGTCTTCCGTAAGAAAGATTCCGGACCGCCAACCGGGCAGGCAAGCCGGAATGACAGGGGACACTTACATAAGACATCCGATTTAAAGCTTTCAATAGTTATTGGCCTGAGAAACTAAGACCTAACTATTTTTCAGTATGGTTACATCTCCTGAGTTCAGCGTTTCAATTGTGCCGTCGGGAAGCTTGAGAAGCAGTTCGCCTCTATCGTTGATATTTTCTGCAATTCCCGTTATAACTCTGTCCTGATTTTGGACTTTGACTTTGTTGCCGATAGTGAAGTTTAAACGAAGCCATTGATTAATTAAAGTCCTTTTATCGCCGGTTAAAAGGATGTTATAGGAGGCTTCCATCTCCTCAAGTATCCTGCAAAGGAGGCCGGCCCTGTCGATTGGTTTCCCGCCCTCTATTCCAAGGGAGGTTGAAAGAGGTCTTAAATCATCGGGGAACCCGCTCAAAGGCATATTTACATTTAATCCGATGCCGATGAGCAACAGTTCTATCTTTCCCTCATGAGCTTTCATTTCCAGAAGTATGCCGCCCGCTTTTTTCTTTCCTATGAGAATGTCATTAGGCCATTTTATCCCGGCCCGAATTCCGGCATAGTCCCTTATGGCGGACACAACAGACGCAGCGGCCGCCAATGTAAATACCGGCGCCTCCCGGGGAGGGAAAGGAGGTCTTAAAAGAACGGTGAAATATAAATTGACGCCGGGAGGCGATATCCATTCCCTGCCCAGTCTGCCCCTTCCCTGACTTTGCTCCTCTGCAATGACGACTATTCCTTCAGGGTCCTTTCTCTGCCGGCCTATACTCATCGCGACATCGTTCGTTGAGGTCGCTGATTCGAGAAATATTATTTCCTTCCCGATAATTTCTCCCCGGTATATGGCGTCAATTTTTTTCCTGGTAAACATATAGAGGGAAGAAATACTTACCGCTCTTCCTTCAGTATTTTTACTTCTATCTTCCCCTTTAGACCCTCGGCAAATCTGTCGGCGTCTTTTTCAGTCCCGACAATCGAGTTGTAATGCATGGGGATCGCTATCTTCGGTTTTATGTCGAGGGCCGCATTGACAGCCTCTTCCGCCGTCATAACATATGTGCCTGAAACCGGCAAAAGGGCGATATCAGCCTTAAAGGTCTTCATTTCGGGGGTATAGTCGGTATCGCCCGCCAGGTAGATTCTCAGACCGCCTATGGTAAAGATGTAACCGACCCAATTTCTGTCTTTTGTGTGGAATTTTTTATTCGTATTATACGCAGGGACCGCCTCTATATTGATACCGTTCAGTTCGATCCTGTCTCCGGGCCTCACCGTTTTGATATTCCCGGAGAGCTTAACTGCACAATCAGGCGGGCTGACAATAATGGTATTTTTCCCCTGGATCTTGCTTATATCATCGGGAGAGCAGTGGTCGTAGTGTTCATGAGTGATCAGGATTATATCGGCTGTGTCCCTTTTCTTTATCTTGAACGGGTCTGTATAAATTATTTTTTCACCTGCTATTTTAAAGGTGTCATGGCCAAGCCAGTGAATGTTTTCTACCATGTTCATTACCTCCCTCACTTCTGCTGCAGGCGCAGGAAAAATTACTGCGCAGAGTGCAAGAAAAAGAGTAATAACGATTACTTTAATCATGTTGTTTTCCCGCCTTCCTGAATTAGTTAAATTATATCATATACTTTTCTGGCCGGTTACCGTCGCGGGAACATTATTTACGATTACAAAATAAAACCGCTTTTCAGGCGCGCAAGATAAATTGTATTAAATCGTAAGTCGTATTGGCAAAATATGAAATTGTCGACTTGCATTTTACTGACGATTAAGGCAGAATAGAAGGCTTCTTATTCAGGTGAAGGTGTCACGGAAAAAATCTATGAAACGGTTCAATCTTGAGAACAAACAAATAAATGGCTTCAGCCGTATCGGGTTGATATTGGTCCTGTCTTTTTCCGCAGTCGCCGCAGGCTGGTTAGGCTATCAGATGTTTTTTGTGCCGGGCCCGGTGATAAATGGAACAGAGGCGTTTAATTCCTTGTCTGCAGACAAAACCATCACTCTCCAGGGTGAGAATCCCGGGGTTATAGATATAATTGTCACCCAGGATGGAAAGAGTGTATCTTTGCTGCATGACACTCCCGGAAGAGGCCTGAAAAGTTATACATTACAAATAAGAACGAAAGAACTCGGCTTGACCGATGGGGCGGCCATAATAATTGTTAAGGCTAAGACAGGGGTTTTCAAAGAGACCAAATACGAGATCAACTCAAGCATCGACACGGTGCCTCCCCAGCTTGAGGTGCTGAGTGCGACCGAAAGCATTGACATGGGCGGCGCGGGATTTGCCTTGCTCCGGGCATCGGGGGCCGATTCGGTTTTTGTTAAGCTTGAAGACGGATTGTTCCCTGCATTCCGTGTTTCTGATTCGCAGACGAAAACAGTTCAATCCGCGGATGGGGCATATTATTATGTGTTTTTTCCTGCACCGTTCAATGCAAAAAGCGACAGTGTCTTTTATGCTGTAGCCAGAGATGCTGCCGGGAACCAGGGCATGAAATCTGTTTCTACAAAAATCAAGGCAACAAGATTCAAATCGTCTTCATTGAATATCGATGATATTTTTATCGACAAGGTGATTGCCCCCCTGTTGAATGATGCAAACATCTCTGATCGTGAAGGGTCCTTCAAGAAAGTCAATGAGGACATGAGAGAGAAAAACCATGAAAAGCTTATCGACATCGCACAGAAAACAGAACCGAAGATCCTGTGGGAAGGGCCTTTTCTGCAGATGAAAAACAGTAAGGTGATGGCCACATACGGCGATGAGAGGACATATATGTACAAAGGGAATGCTGTAAGCGGCAGCGTCCATCTGGGCTACGACCTCGCATCAATTGCGCATTCACCGGTCGAGGCTGCAAATTCCGGGATTGTGAGATTTGCCGACGACCTCGGAATTTATGGGAACACGGTAGTAATAGACCATGGGCTTGGGCTCATGAGCCTCTACGGACATTTGTCGACGATAATGGTCAAAGAAGGGCAAACGGTCAACAAAGGAGAAGTAATAGCAAAAACGGGTTCTACCGGACTGGCAGGGGGAGACCATCTGCATTTTGGGATACTCGTTCACGGGCATGAAGTGTCGCCTCTATATTGGTGGGACCCGCACTGGATTAAGGTGAATGTTTCCGACCACTTAGCGGCTAATTCATAAGAAATTCAAAATTAATGGGCAAGATAGAGATATAATTGAAAAGATTATATGGAAGCAAATTAAAAATTGAGAGGAAAAAAGAAATGGACCGTCAGGTAACAAAAGAAGAAGTACCTTCCTATGAACTTGTTGAGGAGAAGATAAAGGAGATCGACGGGTCGATCATAATATTGCGGATATTCTATATCTTTATGCAGATTGTCTATAAGTTTCAGGTAATCAAGAACGACAAGCTCTGCACAGTCGAGATCCCCAGAAAATTGCTCGAAGGACTGAGAAACAGGAACATACTGCTGGAAGAGGAGTTGAATGAAATATTAAACACCTCACTCCAGCAGTCAGAATGCTGGAACAAGGTCTGAGATTATTCGTATCTGTTACAGATGTTGCCGCCTTTGCTCTTGGCCTGTGATAGGGCAAGGTCGGCTTGGCTGATCAGATCTTCGATGCTGATATTGCTGGTTTTATAAGGGTAGGTCGCCGCGATACCGATGCTCAGCGTACGGAAGGCGGTTTTTTCGCCTCCGCTGCCTTTTTTGCTTACCACAAACGCCTTGCTTTCAAGACCTTTGCGTATGCGCTCGGCAACTATATAAGCAAGCGTCAGGTCTGTTTCAGGAAGGACCACCAGAAACTCTTCCCCGCCGTATCTGAAGGCGCGGTCGAACTTTCTTATATTTTCCCTAATCAGACCGCCGATATAAGACAGCATCTTGTCCCCGGCAGTATACCCGTAATTATCATTGAAGCTTTTAAATTTGTCTATATCTATCATCATTACGGCGAGGGGGTGGCCGTATCTGTGGCAGCGGGCAATCTCGTCTTCAAGAACGGTTGTAAGATAATGTCTGTTGAACAAACCCGTAAGTTTATCGCTTATCATTATCTTCTGGATTTCCCTGTTCTTGAAATCGAGCTGCTCCAGGGCGGTTACCAGTTCCCGGTCAAGATGCTCGATGCGCTGATTGTCCTCCTGCATCGTCTGTCCCTGCCTGTTTAATAAAAACAGCATGTTGTTGAGATGTTCCCCTATTTCTTCTACTACCGTTGGACAGGACTGTTTGAATACCTTGCAATTGGAGCATTTGCCGCATTTCTGGATAAAATTCCCCTGTGGCTCTCCTCCGCAATAAGTCCCTGTTACCTGCCAGCATCTCACGGCTTTGGACTCATCACCGTAAAGTGTGCAATCGGTTGATTTGCACTCAAGGGTTTCCCAGCACTTGACTATATGCGGGTTTTTGAAGACAGCTCCGCTGTTTGAAACTGCCTCTTCAAACTTTGGGATAATCTCCTCCCTGATTCTTTTCAGGAGATTGTCCATTGTCTCTTTCTCTTTTGACTTTGGACTCAATTAACGACCTCCCGGGCTTGCAACAGACTGAGTGATTTCATGCCTGGAACTTCTTGCGAAAACCCTATAAACATATCGGTACAGACAGCATAAAAGTTTAGAGACGCCATCGTATGAAAATACCCGATAAACATTACAACTGTTTTGTATATGAGTGGAAACCCAACTTATATTACAATAAGTAAAAAATTAACGGCAACCCCTTTTATGCAGGCGCTGGGGCAGGTACTGATTCCTGCGGTCCGCGAGGGCACTATCAAATGCTGCCGCCGTTGATATAAAATATTTTCGGTCATAAATAGTTTATCTGCTATGAAACAAGGCGCTGACATAAATCAGAAAACCGAACTGGTAGTACGCAAGAACAGGGAACTTGCTGCGATTCTTGAGGTAAGCAGGGTCTTGACCGCATCCTTTGATCTCGAAAAAAATCTCTCTTCCACGATGTCAACCCTCGGCAGTCTTCTCGAAATGCAGAGAGGCTGCGTCTTTCTTCTTGACCGGTTGTCGGGGGAATTGCGTATTGTTGCGGCACACGGACTTACGAAGGACAATATTGAAAGGGGCAAATACCGCATAGGAGAGGGGATAGTGGGCCGGGTGCTTGAGAAAAGGAGTCCCATGGTGATCCCCAACATCGGCAAGGAGCCGCTTTTTCTTAACAGAACCGGCTCGCGTCCTGAAAAAGACGGGATCTCCTTCCTGAGTGTGCCGATAGAATTCAAGGGCGAGGCGCTTGGGGTCTTAAGCGTTGACAGGATTTACTCGAAAAAACACGGCAACGTGGACGACGATCTCAGGGTCCTGACGATTGTGGCCTCATTGATTGCTCAGTTCGTGCGGCTTTGGGAAAGCTATGAGAACGTTGAGAAAGAGAAAGAGAATTTAAAAATCGAGCTGAAAGAAAGATACAGTATCGACAATATAATCGGCAAATCGGACCGGATGCAGGAGGTCTTTGCCGCTGTTCACAGGGTGGCTCCGACAAAAGCGACCGTTCTTTTGCGCGGGGAAAGCGGCACCGGCAAAGAGATGATAGCCAAGGCGATCCATTATATGAGCACAAGGAGCAAAGGCCCTTTCATCAAATTCAATTGCGCTTCGATTCCTGAGGGGCTTCTGGAATCAGAGCTTTTCGGCCATGAAAAAGGGGCGTTTACCGGCGCTATTTCTTCAAGAAAGGGCAAATTCGAGCTTGCCAATAAAGGGACGGTCTTCCTCGATGAAGTCGGTGACCTTCCGCTTACTCTTCAGCCAAAGATACTGCGTGTTTTACAGGAGAGGGAATTTGAACGCGTTGGCGGCGAAAAGACGATCAAGGTCGATGTCCGAATCATTACGGCCACCAGCAGGAACCTGGAAGGCTATGTGTCACAGGGAAAATTCAGGGAAGACCTTTATTACCGTTTAAATGTCATCCCCATTTTTCTCCCCCCGCTCAGGGACAGGGGGGACGATCTGCCGGCGCTGATAGATTATTTTTTGACCAAGTTCAATAACGAGCATGACCGTTCGGTCAACCTCGACAGGGGCGCCCTTCAGGTGCTGATGAATTACGAATGGCCCGGCAATGTAAGAGAGCTGGAAAATACCGTTGAAAGGCTGGTGATTATGTCGACGGCGGACACAATCACTTCATCAAATCTGCCGGACTCGCTCAGCATCCGCAGATTAAAAGGCCTGAGCAGGTCTGTTTCACTGACTACCAATATTGAAGAAATAGAAAGGGCGAATATCCGCGATGCGCTCGAGAAAACCGGATGGGTCCAGGCCAGGGCCGCGAAACTCCTGGGGATCACTCCCAGGCAGATAGGGTACAAAATGAAGAAATATGGAATGGAAGAAAGGGATTGATAAAAAAGAAGCTGCCGCATACCGTTCCGCCCTATGTAATTTACGGCTTCTTCTTTCTCGGCCTGATATCAGCCGTTGCATTCAGGCTGATTATTGTACTGCAGCGTTTTGAGCCTGCGTGGGTGAGGCCCGTCTGGTATGCAGGCGTTCTTGGTTATATCGGTTTTTTCATGTACAGATACGCTATCGCCAGGAAGAGGAAGAAGGTAATAAAACATTATGATCTGATCGAAAAGGTAAAGACAAACGCCTGTCTGTCGGAAGAAGACAGGGAGGTGGTAATATATCTTCTTTCATCTCTTAAGAAGTCGCTTGAAGACGTAAATTATCTGCTCATCTTTCTGTTTTCCCTGCTGGCGATATTGGCCGACATAATATTCAGTATGCGCGGTTAAGTCCCGACCCGCTGTTTCCGTCTCTGCCCGCTTCTTGTTAATTTTGCCTGTCTTGGCTATAATGTTAATCCGTTTATGAATACAACATCCGGACGTAAAAAAATCACGGTTGTGGGCGCCGGAAATGTCGGAGCCTCGACAGCACAGTTGATCGCAAAAGAAGGGCTTGCCGATGTGGTCCTCTATGACATAGCAGAGGGAATTCCCCAGGGCAAGGCGCTTGACATTGCAGAGGCATGTCCTCTCTGGGGTTCCGCAGTTTCTGTTAAAGGCACAAACAGTTATTCTGATACAAAGGATTCCGATATCGTTGTCATCACCGCCGGTTTCCCAAGAAAACCCGACATGTCAAGAGATGACCTTCTTCACGCCAATGCCGGTGTTGTCAAAGCCGCATCCGGTGCGGCTGCAACTGCCTCTCCGAATGCCGTTATTATCGTTGTTACCAATCCGATGGATGCAATGGCACAGCTTGCCTGGAAGACAACGGGGTTTTCATGCAGGCGTGTCATGGGAATGGGCGGGATACTCGATGCGGCCCGATTCAGGGCCTTCCTGTCATGGGAATTGAATGTGTCTCCCGAAGATATAGAGGCGATGCTGCTTGGAGGACACGGCGACCAGATGGTCCCGCTTCCGAGGTTCACCACGGTCAAGGGTATCCCGATAACCGAACTTTTGAAGAAGGCCCGGATCGATGCATTAGTTCAGCGGACGAGAAGCGGAGGCGCAGAGATAGTCGGCCTGCTTAAGTCGGGAAGCGCATATTACGCTCCGGCCGCAGCAACGTGCCAGATGGTCAAATCAATCCTCCTCGATGAAAAGCGGCTTCTGCCGTGCGCTGCGTATCTCAACGGAGAATATGGCGCAAAAGGCCTCTACGTAGGTGTGCCTGTCATATTAGGCAAGGAGGGCGTTGAGAAGGTGGTTGAGCTGAAACTCACAAAAGAAGAAAAGGCCATGTTTAAGGAGTCATGCACTGCAGTGAAGAGGCTTGTCAGGAAGCTGGATATATAACTGATATTTCAGGGTGAAGCTAACCCATACATAGCGGTTGCCGGGAACATTATTGATTCGGCGCGATCTCTTCAACAGCCACTATGTTTTCGTACCATGACAACGGCCTGATTCTCCAGCCGTACTTTTTTATCTCCGCCTTTTTGCCTTTGAGCCTTATGCACGTATTCTGAATATCCGAAGAGTTGAACTTGAACCTGTAACGGGCGTCCGTATTCTGCAAGACCCCATAGTCAGTGAACACAAGATACGTGTCATTCCCGTTATACCTTTTTACTTCCGTGTCATTAATGACAGTTTCCACCGTATCGGCGATAAAATAACTGTAAAAACCGGCGGCTGCAATGACAAGGACGATCCCTGCTGTAATTAGAAAAGACCTCTTTATTTTTTTAAGCGTCTCGTTCATTTATCCCGGTGTCTCCGTGTACTCTGCGGCTGATCGCCGTTCACAGAATAAAATGTTATGTCACAAATTATCACGAATTGAAACAAAATAATCAACAGATGAGAGATGGGGGCGCCGACAGGTCCTCAGCTTGCCGCCACTTGCAAACCGGCAGGGATTTGATAAAATGGCAGTTAACAACTTATAAAGGAGGGTCTGTCATGAAAACTTTAATGAACGTAATTACAATGCTTATCATATTGATGACAATCGTGTCCCCGGTTTCCGTTGCAGTTGCAGAAGAGGGAAAGAAGATGCAACAGACGGCTGTGATGCTGACCCCTGCTGAAATTATGTGGGTGGTCGGTCCGGCGTCGCTTCCCCCTGGCGCCCAGTTCGCCGTAATGGAAGGAGACCCGAAAAGTCCAGGGATGGTTACAATGCGCCTCAAACTCCCTCCACACTACAAGCTTCAACCTCACACACATCCGGCTGATGAACGCGTGACGGTAATCTCCGGCACGTTATACTTTGCTTTGGGAGAAGAAATGGATGCTTCAAAAGCTAAGGCGTTAACGGCAGGGAGTTTTTTTGTTGTACCGCCAAAGACAGGGATGTTCGGATTCACAAAAGATGATGAGGCTGTTATTCAACTCAATGTGATGGGGCCGTGGGGGGTAACGTATTTTAACCCTGCTGATGACCCAAGAAAGAAATAGGGTAGATATCCTCGTCCTTAACAGGGCCATACACGGTCAATGCAAAACGGTCATCGCCCGTAATCCTTTGGGCGAGGTCTTTTACATTATCGAGTGTTAAGGAGTCGACCAGCCTGATGATCTCATCGGGGGCAAGATATTTTCCGTAATAAATTTCCTGTTTGGCTATATTCGTCATCTTGTTGCTCGTAGATTCGAGTGCGAGGATAAGGTTGCCCTTAAGCTGCGCCTTTGCGCGCTGAAGCTCATCGGACGTGATCGTTTCATGGAGTCCCCTCATCTCATCCATTGTTATATTGATGATCTCAGACACCTTCTTCCTGTCGGTGCCTGCATATATCACCCATATACCGGCATCCGAATACGAAGCATGGTAAGAATGTATGGAATATGCCAGGCCCCTCTTTTCCCTTATGTTCTGGAAGAGCCTTGAGCTGTAGCCGGAGCCGAGAATGGTGTTGAGTAAATGCATCGAGTATCTGTCTTCGCTGCTGTAAGGCAGCCCTTTGACACCGAGGCACACATGCGCTTCGGAAAGGTCTTTTGAGATCACATTCAGCCCGCTCCTGAACTCGGGAGGCGGTTCATTTTTCTTTTCCCCGCTTCTTTGCAGGCTGCCGAGGCTGCGGTTCAGGTACCCCATGAACTCTTCCTCCCTGAAATTGCCGCTGCAGGCCGCAACGATGTTTTCCGTTCCGTAAAATCTGCCGATGTGTTCCAGCAGGTCATTCCTTTTAAACTCACCGATGATCTCGCTTTGGCCAAGCACCGACATTCCCAGTCCCGTCTCCCCCCACACGTTCCGGCTGAACAGGTCGTGGACATAATCGGAAGGCGTATCCTCGACCATCTTTATTTCCTCGTTTATTATGCTCTTTTCTTTTTCTATGTCTGTTTCAGGGAATGTCGAATTGAGGAATATGTCAGTCAGAAGGTCCTCTGCCTTGTTGATATATTCATCGAGGACCTTTACATAAAAGAGCGTATATTCCGAAGAGGTGAGTGCGTTTATTTCTCCACCGAGGGAATCTATCTCCATCGCGATGCCTTCAGCCGTGCGGCCCACGGTGCCTTTAAAAAACATATGCTCAAGGAAGTGGGAGACGCCGTTTTTATCGGGCCTCTCGTACCGGGCGCCGACTTTCACCCATATGCCTATACAGAGTGAGCGGGCCTCCTTTGCGGTTTCCATGAGGACGGGTATTTTATTGTCTAAAAATTCTTTTTTGAACATGCCGTACAATTTCCGAGTAAGGATTTCTGTCGCTTGCAGCAAGGCAGGTAGGGCTGCCTGTTATAGTAAAGAAATGGACAAGCAGGCATCGCTTGTCCGATCGTGTATGGGCTAACCGAATTTGCCTGTCGGGCGTTACAGCCCCGATTTTGTATCTTCCTGTCCCCTGACGGCCTCTTTTCTGCTTAAGCGGATCCTGCCCATCTTGTCTATCTCTATGACCTTAACAAGCACTTCCTCGCCTTCTTGGAGGACGTCTGTGACCTTTGCAATTCTCTTTTCCGAAATCTGCGATATATGAAGCAGGCCTTCCGTGCCGGGGAAGATTTCTACGAATGCGCCGAAGTCCACAATCCTCTTTACTTTTCCCATGTACAGCTTCCCGACTTCGGCCTCTGCCACGATGCCTTTTATGATATCAATCGCTTTCTGCGCCGAACCCTCATCTATTGAAGCAATGTTTATGAGGCCGGTATCATCAATGTCTATTTTTACGCCCGTCTGCTCGACTATTCCCCTGATGACCTTGCCGCCGGTCCCGATGACCTCCCTGATTTTTTCAGGGTTTATCTTCATGGTGAATATCCTCGGCGCATGGGTTGCGAGGCTGTCCCTCGGGCTTGCGAGTATTTCTTTCATCTTACCGAGTATATGGAGTCTTCCTTCTTTTGCCTGCTCCAGCGCCCTGCCCATTATTCCCTGGCTCACTCCGCTGACCTTGACATCCATTTGAAATGCCGTTATGCCGTCCTCGGTGCCGGTAACCTTAAAATCCATATCACCCAGATGGTCCTCAAGACCGAGTATGTCCGTAAGAATTACCGTGTTGTCGCCTTCCTGGATAAGTCCCATCGCTATGCCGGCAACGGGCATTCTTATCGGCACTCCCGCGTCCATAAGGGCGAGTGTCCCTCCGCAGACGGTCGCCATGGAAGATGAACCGTTTGATTCGAGTATATCGGCAACAATTCTTATTGTATAAGGGAACTTCGACTTCTCCGGAAGGACGGCCTTGATGGCCTTTTCAGCTAACATGCCGTGACCGATTTCCCTTCTGCCCGGCGAACGGAGCGGCTTGACTTCTCCAACGCTGAATGGAGGGAAATTATAATGGAGCATGAAGGCCTTTTTCGATTCGCCCTCAAGCGCGTCAATTCTCTGTTCGTCTTCCGCGGTCCCGAGTGTAACGGCCGCCAGACACTGGGTCTCTCCCCTTACGAAAAGGGCTGATCCATGCGTTCTCGGAAGTATCCCTACGTCACAACTTATCTTTCTTATCTCGGCAGGCTTGCGTCCGTCTGCTCTTATCCCCTGCTGCAGGATCATGTTGCGGACGAGGTCTTTTTCCAGTTTATTAAAAACAAATATAATGTCCTTCGAGATATTTCCTTCTCCGGTATTGAGAGTAGCGATAACGTCTTTCAGGATATTGTTGAGAGCGTCCTGTCTTCTCAATTTGTCAGGGATGCTTATGGACTGTTTTATTTTCTCAAGGGAAAGCCCCGAAACAGATGCCATTAATTTTTCATCGACCTGCGGTGGGGTAACGGACCTTTTAGGTTTGCCCACCAATGCCACAAGCTGTTTCTGAAAGGCGACAATCTTCTTGATTTCCTCATGTGCTATTGCGAGCGCTTCAAGCAGCACCTGTTCGGTAATTTCAAGGCCCCCGCCCTCTACCATGAGAACGGCATCTGCGCTTCCGGCAACGACCATACTGAAATCACATTGTTCCATCTCCTGAAGATCGGGATTGATAACGAAGGAATCTTTAAGTATGCCTATTCTTACGGCGCCCACAGGCCCTTCAAAAGGGATGTCCGAGATGCTGATGGCGGCAGACATGCCTATTATGCCGAGGATATCGGATATGTTTTCACTGCCGAATGACAGCACGGACACGATCCCCTGTGTTTCAGAATAAAAACCATCGGGGAACATCGGCCTCGTAGGCCTGTCAATCAGCCGGGAGGTAAGGACTTCCTTTTCGCCCGGCCGGCCTTCTCTTTTGAAGAACCCCCCCGGGATCTTGCCTGCAGCATATGCCTTCTCCTGATAATCTATCGTCAGGGGGAAAAAATCGATGTCCTTTTTGGGTTCTTTGGCGGCGACAGCCGTTGCTAATACAACGGTGTCCCCGTATCTGGCGATGACAGAACCGTCAGCCTGTCTTGCAAAACGTCCTGTTTCAAGGTAAAGGGGTTTCCCTTTGACTTCAATCTCAACATGCGTCATTAAATTACTTTCTCAGTCCGAGCTTCCTGATCAGCTTTTCGTATCGGTCTTTGTTGTTTTCCTTGAGATAACCCAGGAGTCTGCGTCTTTGTCCGACAAGCTTTAAAAGGCCTCTTCTTGAGTGGTGGTCTTTCTTGTGTGTCTGAAAATGTGTTGTGAGGCTGTTCAGTCTCTCGCTTATGAGAGCGATCTGGACCTCAGGCGAACCTGTGTCACTCTCATGCACTTTGTGCTCTTTAATGATTGTCTCTTTCTGTTCTTTTGCTAATGACATAACATCACCTTTCTTTTGTAGGAAAAAATTCTAACACAATTCTGTTTAGTAAGTAAAGCTGTCCTGCTCTCAAACAGGAATATAATTATAATAATTATATTAAAAAATCACAATGAGTCATACTCCTTCGGTAATATATTATTTTGAGGCAATCGGGTTGTTGCGCGCCGGCGATTACCCCTGCTTATAATTAATGGGAGTTGAACATCCATCACCTTCCTGAAGCTCAGCCTGTGAATCGGGCATGGACCGTATCGGCTTATGCAGTCCATATGTTCTTCTGTAGAATAACCCTTATGTCTTTTAAAATTGTAAAGCGGATACTTATCATGGCAGTCAAGCATGATGTCGTCCCTTACAACCTTTGCGATGACAGATGCGGCTGCTATCGAGGCGCTTACGGACTCCCCTTTTATAATAGATTGCTGAGCAATCGAAACATCTGAAAGTTTAACGGCGTCTATCAGCAGGATATCGGGTTTCATTTTCAGGTCCTGCACAGCGGTCTTCATGGCGAGCTTCGTAGATTCAAGTATATTGATCTTATCGATAACGTCTGCCGTAACTATTCCAATGCCTATCGCGGTGGCATTATATACGACTTTCCAGAACAGGTCTTTTCGTTCGTTCTCCGGGACCTTTTTGGAATCCCTCAGCCTTTTGATGACAAGCCCGGAAGGAAGTATCACGGCTGCAGCTACGACTGGGCCGGCCAACGGCCCTCTGCCGGCTTCGTCTATTCCGGCTACAAGGGGATATCGGGGGCGGACCCCTTCATCATGCAAAAAAATAGAGGGTGTATCAGCAGTATTTGTAACTTTGCGGGAAGGCATAAAGATTAACAGTTCAATGGTCCAAACAGCAGAATGGCCTATTTCTGCTGCTGCGCCACGGTGAATGCCTTTTCCTTTACTTTGGCGGCCTTCCCTTTTTTGCCTCTGAGATAATAAAGCTTTGCCCTTCTTACCCGTCCTTCTTTGACAACTTTGATGCTTTCAATCAGCGGTGAATACAGAGGGAAAATCTTCTCGACGCCGACTCCATATGATATCTTTCTGACCATAAAAGTCTCGCGCGTGCCGTCTCCTTTTCTGCCTATTACAACGCCTGTAAAGGCCTGGACCCTCTCCTTGTCCCCCTCTTTTATCTTCATGTTTACACTGATGGTGTCACCGACCCGGAAGTTGGGCATCTCTTTTTTATATGCTTCCTCTACTACTTTTATGGCATTCATTATATTACTCCTCCTTAATATCTGAAAGTATTTTTTTATCTAATTCCGTCAACTCGACCTTTTCCATAAGATCAGGCCTCATCCTGAGTGTCTTTTTCAAGGCCTCTCGTCTTCTCCAGAGCCATATCTCCTTATGGTCTCCCGAGACAAGTACATCCGGGACCTTCATGCCTCTGAACTCCCGAGGTCTTGTATAATGCGGGTAATCAAGCAGCCCCCACGAAAATGATTCGTCTTCCTTGGATTTCTCATCACCAAGGGCGCCGGGAACAAGCCTTGTGACCGCGTCAATTATAACAAGGGCGGCAAGCTCACCGCCTGTCAATACAAAGTCCCCGATGGAAACTTCCTCATCCGCCAAGTCCCTTACCCTCTCGTCAACCCCTTCATAACGTCCGCAGATAAATACGAACCTCCGCTCTTCTTTCGAGTAGGTCTCAGCCGTTGACTGCCTGAAAGGTTTCCCCTGGGGACTCAGGAGAATCACCTTTCTGTTTTCGTTGTCCTTCCTCAGAAAATCCATCGCCCTGTAAATCGGTTCAGGCTTTAACACCATACCGGCCCCGCCTCCATAAGGTGCATCATCCACCGTCCGGTGCGGGCCTGATGAAAAGTCCCTGATGTTATAAAGCTTCACATCGAGCAGGCCCTTTTCCTGCGCCCTTTTCAAGATGCTTTCTTTAAGATAGGCCGTTAATATATCAGGGAACAGCGTCAGGACGTCACATTTCATTTTTAAGTGAGAACTAAAAAGCAGGAAGTGAGAAGAAGAAAATATATATAATTATTTATTTAACTTCTTACTTTTTACTTCTCACTTATCACTTTGTTTTATTCCAATATCTCCAGGACGCAGCGCTTGCCGAGTTTTGTGCCGGCGGCACTCAGGATGGTCCTCATCGCCCGTGCCGTCTTGCCCTGTTTTCCGATGACTTTTCCAAGATCAGACGTTGCGACACGGAGTTCATAAACAGTGGTCCTTTCACCGTCCACCTCGGCCACCACGACTTCCTCCGGACTGTCTACCAGCGCCTTGGCCATTTGCTCAATGAGTGATCTCATATCCACCTCCATATACGGGGCCGATGACTACAGTCCCGATATTTTCAAAAGTTTCTTTACAACAGAAGTCGGTTGCGCTCCGCAGCCAAGCCAGTACTTGGCCCTGTCTGTATTTATTTTTATCTCGGAAGGGTTTTTCAACGGATCATAGGTCCCGATAATCTCTAAAAACGGGCCGTCTCTTCTCTCTTTTGAATCAGTGACTATCACCCGGTAGAAGGGCTTCTTCTTGGCCCCTTTTCTTGTCAATCTAATCTTTACCAAGTCAATTCCTCCGTGTCAAATAATTTTCAATAGTACAGCATACTAAAAAAATAATAAAAAATACAAGATGATATCCAATTTAGAATTTAAACTGCGGCATCCTGAATTTGCCGCTCTTAAATCTCTTCAGCATCTTTTTCATGTCCATATACTGTTTGAGCAGCCTGTTCACATCCGTGACGGTAGTGCCGCTTCCATCCGCAATCCTCTTTTTCCGGCTGCCGTTGAGTATAACATAATTCCTCCGCTCCTGCATCGTCATGGAATTTATGATTGCCTCGACTCTGGAAAAGGCCCCGTCGTCCAGATTGACCCCCTTTATCTGCTTGCCAAGGCCCGGAATCATGCCGAGGATATTTTCAAGTGGGCCCATCTTTTTGATCTGTTTAATCTGGTTTTTAAGGTCTTCAAAGGTGAAGCTGTCTTTCTTCAGCTTTTCCTCTAATTTGAGCGCGTCCTCAATATCAAGCGTTTCCTGCGCCTTCTCAACAAGCGACACAACATCGCCCATCCCGAGTATCCTTGAAGCCATTCTCTCGGGATGAAAGGCCTCCAGGAAATCTATTTTCTCTCCCACGCCGATAAGTTTTACAGGTTTTCCGGTCACTGCGACAATCGACAATGCTGCGCCCCCCCTCGCGTCCCCGTCCATTTTCGTCAGGATAACGCCGTCAATATCGAGCCTGTCATTAAAGGACTTTGCTATGTTTACAGCGTCCTGTCCTGTCATGGCATCGGCCACCAGCAGGATTTCTTTGGGTTTTGCCTCCCTCTTAAGGTCATCAAGCTCTTTCATTAAGGGCTCGTCTATATGGAGTCTGCCTGCTGTGTCGAGTATCAGGACGTCCCTGCCTTCCTGATTTGCCTTTTGCAGGCTTTCCGTGAATATCCTTACGGGGTTGTCTCCCGGCCTTGTTGCATAAACCGGAACATCTATCTGGATGCCGAGAGATTTGAGCTGATCGATTGCGGCAGGTCTTCCCGTATCCAACGCCACAAGCATCGGTCTTCTGCCGTCCTTTTTGAAATTGTTTGCGAGCTTGGCAGATGTTGTAGTTTTACCCGAGCCATGAAGACCGACAAGCATTATTATAGTAGGCGGATTGGGGGCGAGATTGATCTTTCGGAAGCCTCCGCCCATAAGGGAGCAAAGCTCATCATGAACGATCTTTACGACCTGCTGCCCGGGGGTGATACTCTCGATAACTTCTTTGCCGACGGCCCTCAGCTTTACCCTGTCGGTAAAATCCTTTACCACCTTGAAGTTGACATCAGCCTCAAGGAGCGCCATCCTGATCTCTTTCATGGCTGCGGCGACGTCTTCCTCTTTCAGAAGCCCGCGGCCCTTCAATTTCTTAAAGATGCCTTCTAATCTTTCCGATAATGCTTCGAACATCGTTAAAAATTCTCTTCTATATATTTTTCAACCGACACAGCGGCTATCGCGCCGTCTCCTACTGCGGTTGCTATCTGCTTTAACTGTTTTTTCCTCACGTCTCCCGCGGCAAAAATGCCCGGGACAGAGGTAAACATATTTTCATCGGTAATAATGTAATTATTTTCATCGAGCGCCACCAGGCCCTTGAGAAATTCAACATTCGGATTGTATCCAATATATATAAAGACCCCCTGCACATCGAGCGCAGACCTTTCATCGGTTTTGAGGTTTCTGATATGAAGTGTCTTGACGCCGTTATCTCCTTCTATTTTCTCTGCAACAGAGTCCCATATTAACCTGATCTTGCTATTGGAAAAGGCCCTCTCCTGCAATATCTTCTCGGCCCTCAGCCTGTCCCTTCTGTGAATAATGTACACCGTCTCGGCAAATTTGGTTAAAAATATCCCCTCCTGAACAGCGGAATCTCCTCCGCCCACGACCGCGATCTTTTCGCCCCTGAAAAAAGCGCCGTCGCACGTGGCGCAGTAGGAAACCCCTTTCCCCCTGAATGCATCTTCTCCTTCCACCTTCAGAGGCCGGGGATGTGCTCCGGTAGCAAGAATAATGCTTTTAGTCTCGAACTGTCCTCCCTCTTCAAGGCTGACTTTCTTGATCTTGCCATCCGGTAAGATATCGGCAACAGCGCCCTGGACTATTTCGAGTCCGAACCTTGTGGCCTGCGTCTCCATCTTCCGGGCAAGCTCGACGCCCTCGACCCCTTCCTCAAATCCGGGATAATTCTCCACCCACTCGGTAGTAGTGACCAGGCCGCCCGTCAGGCCCTTTTCGATAAGCAGGCTTTTTAATTTTGCCCTGGAAGCATAAAGCCCCGCTGTCAAACCAGCAGGGCCTCCGCCTATAATAACAACATCATAAACCATTTATTAAACCAGGGAATCGATCTTGGATTTAAGTTGGGTCTTCGGGACGGCACCCACTACCTGATCAAGCACCTTGCCATCCTTAAAAAAGATGAGCGTGGGGATGCCTCTGATATTATGCCTGCTCGCGAGGTCGGGGTTTTCGTCCGTATTGACCTTGGCAAAAGTGACCTTGCCTGCGTATTCCTTCGCAAGCTCTTCGATAACGGGGGCTATTATCTTGCACGGGCCGCACCATGTTGCCCAGAAATCAACCATCACAAGACCCGGCGATTTGATCGTCTGGTCAAAAGAATCAGCCGAAAGGCTCTTCACTGCATCTGACATGAAAAAAACCTCCTGTATAAAGATTTGGAAGATATAATTATATTCTCAGGTAAGTTCTTTGTCAATTTGTTCGCCAACCGACAGTGTATTTGACACGTAGAAATTTTAGTGGTATTCAGACTGTATGGATAGTGAGATACAGGAGCTATATGGCAGCGAGGGCTTTTGACAGGATTTCTGTCTTGCTGGATGCAAAGATATATTGTCGTAGTCGTGTCTATTCCGGGACCGTAGTGAACGTTTCCGAGAGCGGCATGTTCATCAAAATGGATGGATCGCCCATCCTTTCAGGGCCGCAACTTGATGTAGTCGTATCCTTAAATAAAGATGTATTACGTCTCTCCGGCAAAATTATCAGGCAGGAAGCAACCGATCATCGTTATGGAGTCGGTATCGAGGTCCTGGATCCGAACCCCGATTACCTGGATTTCATATTCAGCCTGATGGCTTTTCTTTAACCCGGAACATGCAGACATTACTCGGGAATATCTTTAACTCGATAAATTTTTTATTAAATTATACTTATGGCTTTGAATAAAAATATGCACCGGCAAATTAATTAAAATCACGTTACAGGTATCGAAAAATATATTTCTTCGCAACATCTGCATTTTCTAATTGCATTTTTTGGGTTAAAGACAATATCCGTTCGCAGGCTTTAGGATTAGGAACCATCAAGCAACCCTCCTGATATGGGGAATGGTTCCCCATATCAGGAGGGTTGAGCTTTTTCAACGTATTATTTTACAATGTGTTGTATGTGGCATCTAAATTGCAGTGTTACCACCTCCGAATACCATTGGTATTTAATTAAACCCATGAGAAAGGAGGACAACACATGAAAAGACTGTTTCTATCATTAACAGTAACTTTGGCCATGCTGTTTGTACTCACGTCGTGCGCAAAACAACCCACCCAGGAGATGAACGATTCAAAGGCGGCTATTGATGCCGTGATTGCCGACGGTGGAGAGAAGTATGCCAATGAAGAAGTGAAGGCGCTCAATGACCAGTTGACTGCAGCTACGGATGAGGTCAAAGTTCAGGACGGCAAATTCTTCAAGAACTACGACAAGGCAAAAGAGATGCTCGCAAAAGTAAAAGCCGATGCAGACGCCCTCAAGGCCGAGATACCGGCAAGAAAAGAGAAGGCCAAGAATGATGCTACTGCAGCACTCGATGCGGCAAAGACTGCCGTCACTGATGCAAAGGCGCTGTTAGCCAAGGCCCCGAAGGGAAAAGGCACAAAGGCGGACATCGAAGCGATGAAGGCTGATGTTGCAGGACTTGAAGCGTCCCTTACCGAAGCCGAGGGTCTGATCGCAAGTGAAGACTATATGGCAGCTACCGACAAGGCGAATGCCGCAAAAGACAAGGCAGCACAGGTTGCCGAGCAGATCAATCAGGCAATGGCAAAGAAAAAATAAGGGAATGCGTTTACGTTTTATGCATGGCAAAATTTGTGCTTTTCTTATCTTATGCCATGTCATTCTCTACGGCTGTAACACTGCACCAGTGCCTCCAGAGGTCGCGATTGCGGAGACGCAAGAACACGAAATCTGGAGGGCTGGTGCAAATTTTTATATGCCGGCGGAATATAAGGCCCACAAGGCGGCCCTTCGGACTGCAAAAGACCACTTAATAAAACAGCAAAGCAGGTTGTCCCTGTTCAGGGATTATGAGCCTGTCCGGAAGGAATTCGGCGATATTATTTCAGGCGGCAACGGGCTCCTCAATCAGATACAGGAATACAAGCGTACAAAATTAGCCTCCATCGTCGCCCAGATTACCTATTTTCAAAACAGGATTGATACTCTCAAAAAACTGACTTTACTGATAAACGAAGGTAGGGCGGCGCGAAGACAGTTAATGAGCGCAGAACTCCTATTAACTGAGGCGCAGCGCTTTGCTGAAAAAGGGAAATACTCTGACGCCGAGAAAAAACTGAAGATCATTCCGATATATGCAGCTTCCGCATCAGAAGCGATTTCCCCAGTGCTCAACAGGTACGCTGATAGAAATCAGATATCAAAATGGCGCACATGGGCCAATGAAACCATTGAGGTGTCAAGAGAAAAAGGCAGTTACTCAATTTTCGTCAGCAAGATCGACAGGCAACTGGTCCTTTACAAAAACGGCCGGCCCTACAAGACCTACACTGTCGGACTCGGCAAAAACGGTTTTCACGACAAACTCCATGCAGGCGACCTGGCAACACCTGAAGGGAAATATTATATAACCAAGAAGCTGCCGAGGAGCAAGTATTACAGGGCATTACTTATTAATTATCCAAACGAAGAGGATGTAAGACAATTTGCAAGGGCAAAGAAGAATGGACTCATTTCCAAGAGAGCGGGAATCGGCGGGCTTATAGAGATACACGGCGGCGGGAAAGAGGGGATGACATACGGCTGCATAGCAATGGATGATCACCATATACAGGAGCTTTACAATTTAGTTAATGTAGGGACCCCCGTTACCATTGTGGGGGCCATCGATTATGACAATATTATCTCTTCCACAATAAAGGACTTATAAGTGAAAAAGACATCTCTGATTGTCCTGTTTGCCGGCTTCGTTGTTTTTCTTGCCATAGAGGCCGTAGGGTTTTATCTTTCCGGCCGCAATGCTCCGGCCGACAGGGGTGATGCAGGCGTAAAATCTTCAAATGATCTTCGCGCCAAAAACAATGTTCTTAAAAAGCGCATATCGGTCCTTTCTCCAAAGGGGACATATCTTGTGATAGATACGGCCAGAAACAGGATATATGTAAAAAAAGGGGAACAGACACTAAAGGAAATTATTGTTTCCACCGGAAGCGGCAGCATTCTTAACGACCCTAAAGGCAACAGACAGTGGATCTTCGACACCCCAAGGGGCGAACGCTCTGTCCAGTTGAAAAAGACAAACCCGGTATGGACGAAGCCCGACTGGGCCTTTATCGAAGAAGGAGAGGACGTCCCCAAAGGCTTTAAAGACAGGGTTGAAGAAGGGGTCCTTGGAGACTATGCCTTCGAGCTTGGAGACGGCTATATGATACACGGTACACTCTATACAAGGCTACTTGGTCGCAATGTAACGCACGGATGCGTCAGGGTGGGAGATAAAGACCTTAAAGAGTTGTACGAAACAATCCCCGTTGGAACGAAGGTGCTGATCTTTTAATATGAAATCATTTCCCGGTTTTCTCCTCGCTTTCGTCATGCTCCTTTCTTTGTGCGCTAATGCGGTTGCACGGGGTACCGGATTTGAAAGTGAGACCCGCCTTCTCGAAGCTGAACTGCAATTAGCCAAAAAACCCATTATATATTTTATATTCAACCTGAAAAACAGGGAGGTACTGCTGAAGGCGCGCGGGGTACTTCTCAGGGACATGAAGATTGAAGACGTGAAAGTATGGGGAGTAGCCGTTGAGATAAAGCCCCGGCCCCTGCTTAAAAAAAGCGCGATGTTTGAGCCAAAGAGGGAGAACATCGATCCTGACAAAAACAAGGAAGAAGAAACGGACACAAATACGGCCCCGAAGCCCGGGACATTCGACATCGAGGCGCTGGAGCTTCAGGACATGCCTGCAAGCTACCGCCTGGAATTTCAGGAAGGTATTTTTATCTCTGTCAGGTCAAAATCTGCGGGGTTTACGTCAAAACTGTACAACATCGCAAGTTATTTAGGCTGGCACGTGTCCCGTCCGGCCCTCACCATATGGAATTCCATTAAGGGCAGACCGTATACCTCTATTTATTTGACCTTGAGTGAGGAAGATGCCCGCTCCATCTACTGGTCTTTGGTGGAAAATTCGGAGAACATTATCGTTCATCCTTAAGCCTGCTGATTTTTTCCCGTATAAAAAAGCCAACCTCTCATTAAGGGTGTCATAATTTTTCAAAACCCCACAGTCTTTGCTGTGGGGTTTTTAAACATGCTGTGTTCCCCTCATTAGAGAAAAAACTTCATGCAGTTTAAGCTATAATAACCGCAAAATTGGGTATAAACCTTAGGGATCAAGGGGGACCTTCTCTGCGATACATAATAATCGACGTCGAAACAACCGGACTTGCCCCGAACAGAGGGGACAGAGTTATAGAAGTCGGCGCCCTCATGCTTGTTAATAATGAGGTGGCAGAAGAGTTTCACAGCTTGATTTATATTCACGAGCAAATCCCCTTCAGGGTGCAGCTTGTTCACGGCATCAGCAATGAGATGCTGAATGGATGGCCTGAAGCTGATGAGGTTTATCCCAGGCTGAAGAGGTTTGTCGGGAAATCCACAATCGTCGCACATAATGCGCAATTCGACATGAAGTTCCTGAGATACGAGTTCTCTTGCCTCGGCCTTGAATTAAACAACCCGTACAAGTGTACGCTCCAGCTAAGCAGAAAGCGGCTTCCACACCTTCCCAATCACAGGCTCGAAACCGTCTATTGTCACGTCACCGGAAAAAATCCTGAAGGCAGAAGTCACAGGGCATTAGGTGACGCAAGAATGGCTGCGGAGATATGGAAGGGACTGACGAGTTTGAAGAGTTCATAGAGTTAGAGGGTTATAGTGTTTGGAGTTTTGTATTTGCTCGGCTTTGTGACTTGATATAAAAATTCGGCATGCATAACTTAAAAGAGGGGACAGATATGGGGACATCGGAAATCATTCCGCAGGAGATTGTAGAGAGCAAAATTCTTTTCATGAGGGGCAAAAAGGTCATGCTGGACAGAGACCTTGCGGCACTCTATGGAGTAGAAACAAAGGTCCTGAATCAGGCAGTTAAGAGGAGCATTACACGTTTTCCCTAATGACTTTATGTTTCAATTGAATCAGGATGAGGCCACAGAACTTTCACGGTCACAATTTGTGACCGTGAAGCGAGGGGATAATATCAAATATTTGCCTTTTGCTTTCACAGAGAACGGAGTGGCCATGCTATCGAGTGTTCTCAAAAGTGAACGTGCAATAACTGTCAATATCCAGATAATAAGGACATTCACAAAGATCCGGGAATTACTGGCAACCCATAAGGACTTACAAAAGAAGATAGAGAATATGGAAAAGAAATATGACCATCAGTTCCAAATTGTCTTCGACGCCATAAAGCAGTTGATAACTCCATCGGAGATAAAGAAACGTAAGATTGGGTTTAACAGGGGGAAAGAAGGATGAGTTGAGGAGTTTGTAGAGTTAAAAGAGTCTAAAGAGTTTATAGAGTTAAATGTGTTAAAAGAGTTACAATTGACCGGGATTAACTCTTAGAACTCTAAACTCCATGAACTCCTTGAACTTGTTTTTTATGAACGAATCTTATTTTAAATATTGGGGGAAAGCGGAGAAGGATGGGACGGGGTATCATCTTTTGCCGTATCATTGTCTGGATGTGGCGGGGGTGGGAGCGGGGTGGTGGGATGAGGATAATGCATTAAGAGAGTCGTTTATTAGAGCTTGTAATGTGGAAGAGCATATTCTTAAAGCATGGCTGCTCTTTTTTATTGCCCTTCACGATCTCGGCAAATTTGATGTCCGTTTCCAGCTAAAAGCAAAAGAGCTTGCACTCGGTCTCAATCCACTATTTTCTGAAGCGGACAGTTCTTATTCAAAAAATTATGATCATGGTCGTTACGGGCGGCACTGGTTTAATCAGGAGCGCAATTCATACGGATTTAACACTCTCGATGATACGGAATTGTTTCATTGGATATCTTCTGTATGCGGACATCATGGCAGAGGTTTCGGGACAGGGAATTCTTATCCGCCGTCTGCTGATGAGTCTGTTATTGAACATGACCGTAAGTCACGTGAACAATGGGTAGAGAAACTGAAGAGCATGTTTCTCGAACCTGCCGGAATTAATTCGCTTGATGCGCTGCCTGAACCGCCCGCACTGCTTGCCGGATTTTGCAGTGTTTGCGATTGGCTGGGTTCCAATACTGATTACTTCAACTTCAAAAGCAATGCAGACATTTCAATTGATGAATATTTTCTCGGACAGCGAGGCATTGCTCTTTCTGCTCTCCGCGCAAGTGGAATGCTTGGGGAACCGATACGAAATGGCGGTATGGATATTATTTATCCTGACTATCATCCAAGAGGAATCCAGCATCTCGTCAACCAACTGCCTGTTGAACCCGGCCTTACGCTCATTGAAGCGCCCACTGGATCCGGCAAAACAGAGGCGGCCATTGCTTATGCTTCGCAACTTTTGGCGGACGGACTTGCGGACAGCATTGTCTTTGCCCTGCCGACACAAGCGACGGCAAACGCCATGCTCGAAAGACTCGAAACTGCGGGCAAAAAATTATTCCCTGATGGCGTCAATGTTGTCCTTGCGCATGGCAAAGCCAGATTCAACAGTGATTTTATTAAACTTAAAGATGCCGCCATAGGCAAAACCGCTCAAGGAAATGAGGAGGCCTTTGCACAATGTGCACAGTGGCTGGCCACAAGTCGGAAAAGGGTCTTCCTGGGACAGATCGGTGTCTGTACCATTGACCAAGTGCTTCTTTCGGTGCTGCCAGTCCGTCATAATTTTGTAAGGGCCTTTGGGATCAGAAAAAGTATTCTTATCGTTGATGAAATTCATGCTTATGATAGCTATATGAACGGTCTTCTCGATCTGGTACTGGAGGCGCAAAAAAAGGCTGGAGGCAGCGCAATCCTTCTCTCTGCCACTTTACCGTCATCCCGTCGTTCACAGATATTCTATAAATGGGGAAGCGTTATGCCGGAAACTGAAACGGGTTTGCCGTATCCTCTTGTTACTCATGCCGGGATAGAAGTCAGCAACTGGGAATCTACTGAACCGGCTGAACAGCGCATTGTTAAAGTCAGAGCACAACCGGTTGAAAACATGCTTCCTGACAATGTTCTTCTTGATGAGGTGTTAGAAGCTGCGATTAAAGGGGCTTTAGTTGTAATAATCTGCAACCTTGTGAAGGACGCCCAAAAGGTTTCACGGCGTCTCAGGCAAATAGTGGTTGAAAGGGATGTCAGCATTGAGATAGATGTATTTCATTCCAGGTATCGTTTTATGGACAGGCAGAAGATAGAAACGGGTGTGATGAAGCAATACGGTAAAGGGCAATTGCGCGCACGCGGTCGCATTCTCGTTGCAACCCAGGTTGTCGAGCAAAGCCTTGACCTTGATTTTGACTGGATGATTACTCAACTATGCCCAGTTGACCTTCTGTTTCAGCGTCTTGGACGGCTATATCGCCATAATCTTATACGTCCACAGGGATTTGATGATATCCCGCGCTGCAAGGTTCTTGTTCCGTCAGGAGAGGGTTACGGATATCATGGCGCAATTTATGGAGATGAGCGCGTGCTATGGCGAACCCAAATAATCTTGGAGAAAGCTGAGTCACTTGAATTTCCTGATGCATATCGAAAATTAATAAAGACGGTATATGCTGAAGAACCGTGGCCGAACGAACCGGAAGAAATTATGTCGGCGCACAAGAAATATATGGAAGATGAAGAAGGGAAGAGAGCTGCAGCAATGGGACTTGCTCACTCCGATGCCACGCCGTTTGCTGATACAGACGGCAACGCGAGCAAGCTTACACGCGATGGAGAAATGAGCCTGAACGTTGTCCCTATTCTATTGGAGCGCAAGAAAAGACTATTTCTGGATGGCACATCCATTGATAAGCTGCCTGAATGGGAAAAGGACGAAGCTATAAACATGAACACTGTTCCAGTACCACATTCATGGAGACGTTATTTGCCGGATGATGAAGAGGGGATTATTTTTCTGCCTATGATGCCGGATAATAGCGACGGGTGGAAAAGTCCGGACGGCGTTTTTACTTATAATATTTATTTTGGACTTGAGAAGGAGGATAAATGAATCTGCTTGTTAATGATTGGATACCTGTTACTCATCAAGGTCGGTTCAGGCATATCAGCTTGAAAGACCTGCTCTGTAAGAATGAGGATTGGCAAATCAGTTTAAACAGGGACGACATGGAGCTTGCGGCGTTACAGCTTGTCATCTGCCTTGTACAGGTGGTTTTCATGCCTGATGACGGCAAGGAATTGAGACGGAGAATGGAAACGCCGCTGACTGAAGACGAGTTTGAAACGGGTATAGCTAAATTCCCTGACATGTTCGTTCTCGATCATCCTGAACATCCTTTCATGCAGACGAGAGGAGTAGAAGCCAAGGAAATTACATCAATGCAAAAACTTTTCATCGGCCTCCCGGAAGGGAATAATCATGCTTTTTTCAATGAGACCGGAGAGGTCGTGTGGACATGTCCTTCATGTACAGTAATAGCTATTTTTAACCAAGCGAATAACTGCCCCAGTTTTGGCGGGGGATTCAAAGGAACCTTGCGAGGTGCAGCTCCCATAACGACATTTGCATACGGCAAAACACTTAGAGAGACTATTTGGTTAAATATTCTGGATGAAACCTGGGTTGAGCAAATACTTCCTGAACCAGAACAGAGACAAGAAAAACCTGTATGGGTTGATCCCATTCAAAAGGATAAGACTGTTTATTCTCATGAAATTGGCCTGTTACGAGGTCTTTTATGGCAACCGGCCCATATCGAAATAATCTGGGCTGTTGAAGAAAAAGCATGCAATGCCTGTGGTGAAATCTCTTTAGTTCTTGCATCGGGCTTTAATAAGGAAAAATTTTCTTATGAACTTAAGGGCATCTGGCCTCATCCTCATGGGCCGCGTGCATGGACAATTGAAAAAGGCGAAAGGAAAGAACGATTTACTTCTTTTCGAAGCATGTCTCCGGCATGGACTCAGCTAAACGAATTCCTGATCTTTCATGAATCAGAAGATAGCGGACAAGTACCCGCAGCCGTTATAAGCCGATTCAAAGACACCTTTATGCAGGATAATCTTTCCCTCATAGTTGGCGGGTACAGGACAAAACAGGCATCTGTATTACAACGGCGGCATGATTTAATCAGCATGTCGGCAGGTTGGGCCGGTAAATTGGCAACGGTAGAAAAGTTTATCGGGCTGGCTCTGGAGTTCAAAGAGCTTGTCAGAAAAAAGATGTATGGCTTTGGCAAGACGGTCGGTGTTACCGGACTTGCCGCAAAAGCTGAAGAACTTTTCTATCAAAGATCAGAGAGCCTCATACATGATAGGTTACACAAAATGAACTGGCGAGAGTCCGCTGTTGAATTCGTCAATATGTATGTGGAATTAAAGGCAGTATGTGGCGCAGTCTTTGAAGAGATAGCAGCGCCGTATCAAAATGATCCTAAGATGATAACGGCGCTCGTAAGAAGCAGAAAGACGTTTACAGGCGCAATGAACAAGTTGAAACCATCAATTTAAGAAAGGAGAAATGTCTATGACCGGAAACGTGCAACAGAATCGCGACTTGCCGGATTTTGTCGGAATTAAGAAATACTTCGATACCAAGCTAACTCCAGGCCAGCGCAAAGATTTGAGAAAAGCAAACAGCCCGAATGAGTTAGCTTTAATTCCTGCCTATTACTGCCTTATCAGGGACTTCTTACCCGACGGGAAATGGTCGAGAGATAGGTGGAGCCAGGCTGTATACCTAATGCCATTTGCAAGTCATTCAGAGAAGGCCCCGAAGCTTGGAATATTATTGTCAAAAGCTGGCGTACGTGAGGCACGACTATTTCAGATTATTCGATCTGAATTTCCGAATGATTTTATTCAACTCAGGAGGATTCTTCAACAAATAAAACCTGCTGTTAATTGGCAGCAGTTCGGGGAGCAACTTTTCTTTTGGAACGATGGTCAGAAAATGCATAAAAAGGGTAGAGCCAAACGACAGATTCTGGAAGACTATTATTTATCGAAAAAATAAACCATAAAAAGGAGACTGTTATGAATGAAAATAATTATCTTAATCTTCACGTTATTATTTCCCACAGCCCTTCGTGTTTGAACAGGGATGACATGAATATGCAGAAATCAGCGATGTTCGGAGGAGTGCGCCGAGTGAGGATATCGAGCCAGAGTCTTAAAAGGGCTATAAGGATAAGCAATTATTTTAAGGGTTCTCTCGGAGAGCCCTCTGTCAGATCGAGAAACCTCGAACTATTGAAACAGAAGTTCGTCGACGAGTTGAAGAATGAGTTCGATGAGGCGATTATAAGAGAAACCGTTGACAGATTCGCGCAGACAAAATCTGCAGAGCATGAAGACAATAGCGAAGAGGCTGAAATAATAGAGGTGGCTGAATCTGCAGCCGACACTGTACAGGCGTCAAAAAAAATTGCTGTTGCCCCTTGGGTTATTGATGAGATCAGGGCACTGTGTGGAATTCTTGCAACGGTGAAGAATGAAGGCCTGTCAGCGGAAGAAGTGAAAGCTATAAAGGATAAAGAGGACAAGAAGAAAGGGAAAAAGAAAAAAACTGAAGCGGAGCTTCAGGAAGAAGCGTTGAACAAGAAACTCGATAAAGCGATTAAGGAAAAAGGCGATGCTGTCAGATATGCTTATGCCAATGCACGCGACATTGCTCTATACGGCCGCATGGCGACATCTGGTTTGATGACAACTATCGATGGTGCGGTATCGGTTGCACACTCCATAACAACCCATGCCGTAGACGCAGATATTGATTGGTTCACTGCTGTGGATGATCTTGTACCTCTTGGCTCAGGCCATCTTGATACCCAGGAATTCAGCTCCGGCGTCTTTTACCGATATGCCAGCGTAAACCTTAAACAGCTTCAGGTAAATCTTGGTCTTATTCCGGACATGAAAACAAAGGAAACCCCCGAAGGTCGTAAGAAGGTCCTTGAAATTTCTGCTCATCTCCTGCATCTTTTGGCTACGATTGTGCCGAGCGCAAAGCAGCGGTCTTTTGCTGCCTTCAATCCTGCTGACCTTGTAATGGCTTCTTTCAGTGACATTCCAATTTCAGCTGCTAATGCGTTTGAATCTCCTGTTGAGTTTGAAAAAACTGGAGGATACTTACAACCTTCGATCAAGGCGTTTGATGATTACATAACGCGCGTATACGCAGGCTATGGTCTTGACGATAATAAGGCTGTCTTTTCTCTCTGGAATACGACCCTTGAAAAGAAAAAGAGCAAACTTGAAGATGTCAAAGAGTGGGTACGTAATAACGGTATGGACAAAAAGTGAAAGGGGGCGGCATGAACGAATATATAATCTTACTTCTAAAAGGAGTTTTGCAAAGCTGGGGTGGTCATACTTATGAAGACTATCGTCCAAGCAACCTGTTCCCCACACGGAGCGGTCTTGTCGGTTTGCTTGCCGCCTGCCTCGGTATCGATAGAAAAGACGTTGTTAGTCAAAGGGCTTTATCGGAAAGTTTTAGATATGCCGTTCGTGTAGATGAGACAGCGAACCGGTTTTATAAGATTACCGATTTTCATACAGTCTTGAAAGCTCGCAGAGTGAGCGGAAAGGCGGGTGACGATCCGGTTGTCTCCCGGCGTGAGTACCTCTGCGATGCAACTTTTACAGTTGCCTTGAAGTTGACGGATACAACTGGTTTCAGCGTTCAAAGAATGATTGAGCATTTGCAGAAGCCGGTTTACACTCCTTTTCTCGGTCGTCGCTCTTGCCCCTTGAGTGTTCCGCCTTTTCATTCAATTGTCCAGGCCGAATCTCTTATCAAAGCATTAGAAGCGGTTGAACCATTTCGCGGCACTATCTACAGTGAAGAAGACGAAAACGATAATCGTTTTATAGTGCGCGACGTCCCTTTGTGCAATGGCAAGCGGCAGTTTGCAACGAGAACGGTTTACATTCACCCCACGGGAGGTTCTTATGCACCTCAGTGAGATATTATTAGATTCAAAATTGGCTAGAAATCCCTATGAAATACACCGCTATCTATGGCGACTTTTTGCGGGCATGTCCGAGGATAAGAGGTCTTTCCTATATAGAGTTTCCTACGGAAAAGACAATGAACCTTTGCGCATTCTCATGCAGTCATTGTATGAACCCTCTGCAACTGACAATATTAAGGGCTGCGGTATATTAAGAAAAAAAGTTTTTAACCCAGCACTCAAAGAAAAAGACCGTCTTCGTTTTGTGCTTTGCGCTAATCCAACAAAACGTCTTGCAAAAGAGCGCTGCAGGGTTCCGCTGATCGACGAGGAACAACTGATTGCCTGGATTCAGAAGAAGCTTGAATATGCGGCAACTTTCGAAAATGTCGAGATTACAGATAATCGTAACCTATATTTTCGGAAGAACGGTAAGGCCGGTAAGATTGTAACGACAACTTTCGAAGGTCTACTGACTGTTAGCGATCCGGCGCTCATGCATACTGCACTACTGCAAGGCATCGGCCCTGCCAAAGCCTTCGGCTGCGGGCTTATGCTGGTGAGACGGGCATGAGCAATTGTCTTGTGAGAGGCGTGAGGTCGTGACGATTTGTCACAGTCTGCGCTGCCATGGTAGCTAAAGGGTAGGTACAAATTGTACCCCCCTTTGAAGTTCAGTCGTCGACAGAATGGCGACAACTCGGAAAGGAGAATTAGTAATGTCGCAAAAACTTATGAAATATCCTGAGCTGCTTGGTGAGATCAAACAGCGAATCAGGCAGGGGCAGACCCGGGCCGTACTTTCCGCCAATGCCGAGCTGATCAGCATGTATTGGGACATCGGGCATTTGCTTCTTGGGCAGCAGAAAAAACAGGGGTGGGGTGCATCTGTTATCCCGAAGCTTTCTCGAGACATAAGAAATGAGCTGTCGGGAGTAAAGGGTTTTGCTGAGCGCAATATAGGATATATGATCCGGTTTGCCAGGGAATATGACACGCTGATTTTGCAACAGCCTGTTGCAAAATTGCAGTCAACCGGAAAAGTGTCGGTTATAAAAGTGCCACAAGCTGTGGCAAAATTGCCGGACAACTATTCTTCTGAAATTTTGCAACACCTTGTTGCAAGAATCCCATGGGGGCATAACATCCTGTTAATGGAAAAAATCAAAGACCTGAAAATTCGTATTTGGTACATGCAGAAGATATTGGAACAAGGGTGGAGCAGAGCAATTTTGTTTCATATGGTAGAAGGACGCGTACATGAACGTCAGGGCAAGACAGTTCACAATTTCGAAACCAGCTTACCCTCGCCTCAATCCGATCTTGTGCAGCAGGCGCTTAAGGACCCATATATCTTTGATTTCCTCACCATTGAAGAGCCGTTCCACGAGCGAGAACTGGAAACCAGCCTGATCAGGCATCTGGAAAAGTTTCTCCTTGAGCTGGGGCAGGGGTTCGCTTTTGTAGGGCGTCAGTATCATCTCGACATAGGAGAAGAAGACTTTTACATTGACCTGCTTTTCTACCATCTTAAGCTGCGCTGCTTTGTGGTGATCGAGCTGAAAAAGGGCGGCTTCAAGCCGGAATACGCGGGCAAGATGAACTTCTACTGCAATGTAGTGGATGACCGGTTAAAGCATGCGGCCGATAACCCAACAATCGGGCTGATACTCTGTCAGGATAAGAAATCTGTGCTGGCTGAATATACACTTCGCGGCGTTGTCAAGCCGATTGGCGTTTCAGAATACGAACTAACACGCGCTCTGCCTGATAGTCTGAAGTCAGCCCTTCCCAGCGTTGAAGATATCGAGCGTGAATTGGGAAAGCCGGAGACACAGTTGAAGAAATATAAAAGAAAAAAATCAGTGAGGAGCTTGAGTCATGACTGAACCAATCCTTCCACCTTTAAAACCGATCCCAATTAAAGACAGGGTATCGATTATCTTTCTTGAAAAGGGCCAGCTTGACGTGCTTGACAGCGCGTTTGTGGTGATCGATAAAAACGGAGTGCGCACGCACATTCCCGTCGGAGGCGTAGCCTGTCTCATGCTCGAACCGGGCACCAGGGTTTCTCATGCGGCTGTGACATTGGCCTCCCGTGTCGGCTGTCTGCTTGTATGGATCGGAGAAGCAGGAGTGCGCTTGTATGCCTCAGGCCAGCCCGGCGGAGCGCGGGCCGACAGGCTTTTGTATCAGGCGAAGCTTGCGCTTGATGACGATGCGCGTTTAAAGGTTGTGCGGAAGATGTATGCCATGAGGTTCAAAGAAAACCCGCCTGAACGTCGGAGCGTTGAGCAGCTTCGGGGCATAGAAGGAGTCAGAGTGCGGAAAATGTATGAGCTTCTTGCAAAGCAATATGGCGTTGAATGGAAGGCACGTAACTATGATCATACCGAATGGAAAAGCGGTGATGTACCTAATCGCTGTCTCAGCTCAGCCACCGCCTGTCTTTATGGAATTTGCGAAGCTGCTATTCTTGCGGCCGGATATGCGCCCGCGATAGGATTTGTTCATACCGGCAAGCCTCAGTCCTTTGTCTATGATATCGCGGACATTTTTAAATTCGATACGGTTGTGCCGGTGGCCTTTCGGATAGCCGCTAAAAATCCCAAAGATCCTGAACGTGATGTGCGTCTTGCCTGCCGTGATGCGTTCCGGCAAGCACGGGTACTGCACCGCATTATCCCGTCAATTGAGCAGATACTGTCAGCCGGGGGAATTGAAAGACCGAAGGCACACGAGGAAGCTGTGCCTATAGCTATACCGAACAAGGAGGAATTGGGCGATGCTGGTCATCGTGGTTGAAAATGCGCCTCCCCGCCTGCGCGGACGGCTTGCAGTGTGGCTGCTTGAAGTGCGGGCCGGGGTTTATGTCGGCAATGTAAACAGGCGCATTCGCGAAATGATCTGGAGTCAGGTCGAGAAAGGAATTGAGGACGGCAATGCGGTGATGGCTTGGAATACAAATACAGAATCAGGTTTTGATTTTATGACACTGGGAGCTAATAGACGAATTCCGGTTGAAATGGACGGGATAAAATTGGTCTCATTTCTGCCTGAAAAAGCACAAGGTGAAAATCTAACCGATGAGTAAAATTCTGTCGGTAGATTTGTGCTCTTTGAAAACGGACTTATAAATTAGCGGGTTAAAAGAAGTGTGTTCCCCACACACGTGGGGATGAACCGTCTTACCCATAGCCTCCCCTGGATTCACATCCGTGTTCCCCACACACGTGGGGATGAACCAGGGTAAGCTCTTACCAGCCGTCCTTTATTCGCGTGTTCCCCACACACGTGGGGATGAACCTTTCCATATCATCAATGTCCTGAAGAAGTTCCAGTGTTCCCCACACACGTGGGGATGAACCGATGCACAGATTGATCAGCTCGATGCTATAGGAGTGTTCCCCACACACGTGGGGATGAACCGTTTTTTCATTGTTCCATCCTTATATTAATAGTGTGTTCCCCACACACGTGGGGATGAACCGATATTAGGGATAGCAAAATGACGACGACTGGCGTGTTCCCCACACACGTGGGGATGAACCGGCTATTGCCGAGCTTCATCGGCTCCTCAATAGGTGTTCCCCACACACGTGGGGATGAACCGTCTTCATATCCGCCGAATGGTTTTAACTGTCGGTGTTCCCCACACACGTGGGGATGAACCGAGGCCGTGGCCGCAAAAGTCAGACCCCTCGAAGTGTTCCCCACACACGTGGGGATGAACCGATGGCAAACCTTACGGTCAGGCTATCCGGGACGTGTTCCCCACACACGTGGGGATGAACCGCTCATTTATTTCAAACTCTTCAGCCCTCACATGTGTTCCCCACACACGTGGGGATGAACCGAGGTATATAAAGACCCTGATAGATTTGTTGATGTGTTCCCCACACACGTGGGGATGAACCGGTCAGACTATCATCAATCTTATCAACAATAATGTGTTCCCCACACACGTGGGGATGAACCGATGCTGTCCTTGAAGTGAGGCTGAATGAGTTGGTGTTCCCCACACACGTGGGGATGAACCGGCTCGGCAGGACATCTGGGGTAGGAGCTACTGGTGTTCCCCACACACGTGGGGATGAACCGAATATTTCATTTCACTATGGAGAGGTAGAGATGTGTTCCCCACACACGTGGGGATGAACCGAGGACCTGACGCGCGTTGCCGATAGTGAGTTTGTGTTCCCCACACACGTGGGGATGAACCGGAATGATACGGCCCCTTTAGTTACCGTGTTGCGTGTTCCCCACACACGTGGGGATGAACCGATAGACCGATGCAGCGCCCTCCGTATTCAACGGTGTTCCCCACACACGTGGGGATGAACCGAAAAATTATCAACACACCCCTTACCCCTCTTGGTGTTCCCCACACACGTGGGGATGAACCGACGTCCATGCGTTATTGATCGAGCCGAACATCGTGTTCCCCACACACGTGGGGATGAACCGCCTGAACTATGAGCATGTGTCGGATTACTGATGTGTTCCCCACACACGTGGGGATGAACCGAAATTCGGGCCGCAGAAAGAAGCGGCAGCGTAGTGTTCCCCACACACGTGGGGATGAACCGATCGTCAAAACCGCTGACGACGTTTCAAAGATGTGTTCCCCACACACGTGGGGATGAACCGTTCGATGGACTTGTTTGCTCCCGGAGCCGCCAGTGTTCCCCACACACGTGGGGATGAACCGGATCGCCTTTGCAATGGGCAGCAGACGGATGGGTGTTCCCCACACACGTGGGGATGAACCGGCAAATATGATGGGTAAGGTGTTTGAAGACGCGTGTTCCCCACACACGTGGGGATGAACCGTTGTTTGCCGGTCATTATTCGGCGGCCTCCGTGTGTTCCCCACACACGTGGGGATGAACCGTCATTTTCATAATATCCTCCTTTTGGGTTTTAGTGTTCCCCACACACGTGGGGATGAACCGACGGCATGATTGTGTATCAGATCGACGGCGAAGTGTTCCCCACACACGTGGGGATGAACCGCGATAAATTGCAGCCAGATATGACAGGGCACGGTGTTCCCCACACACGTGGGGATGAACCGAACCTGAAAGAAGAAAGCCTGAAATTTGGCAAGTGTTCCCCACACACGTGGGGATGAACCGTATCTTAAAAGCATGTGAATCATACAGGAGGGGTGTTCCCCACACACGTGGGGATGAACCGCGTACGGCTCTTTTTTATGCCAGTCCCCCAATGTGTTCCCCACACACGTGGGGATGAACCGCAGCCAAAAAATGTATTGAATCTCCTACCGCGGTGTTCCCCACACACGTGGGGATGAACCGGCAGTCTTGATCAGCTCAAGCAGGGGCTCGAGGTGTTCCCCACACACGTGGGGATGAACCGCCGATTGCCCGGCGGACTGTGCTTACTCCAGAGTGTTCCCCACACACGTGGGGATGAACCGAGCAACATCATTTGTGCTGCTAAGCATGTCGGGTGTTCCCCACACACGTGGGGATGAACCGTTTACCCATATTTTAACCCTGATCTTCATATAGTGTTCCCCACACACGTGGGGATGAACCGCTGATTATTTACGGCAAAGGAGAAAGATGAGAGTGTTCCCCACACACGTGGGGATGAACCGTGGTTATGGCAGGTTGCGCAGGGCTCGAGGCGTGTTCCCCACACACGTGGGGATGAACCGGAGCCATTTTAATGGAAAAAAATGAAAAAACAGTGTTCCCCACACACGTGGGGATGAACCGCTGAACAAAAACAGGTCACGGCGGCGAAGGACGTGTTCCCCACACACGTGGGGATGAACCGGTCACGGGGCCGACCTTGTAGAGCCGGAGAAAGTGTTCCCCACACACGTGGGGATGAACCGTATTGCATGAGTAAAATAACTTTACACCACATGTGTTCCCCACACACGTGGGGATGAACCGGTGGCCACTGGTATAATGCCGCCGGAAACCCCGTGTTCCCCACACACGTGGGGATGAACCGCAAAACAAAAGAAGACGGATGATACTGTTATCCAGGGCAAGACTCGGCATGAGGCTGGTAACTGACAAATAAAAGGAGGGGATATGTATAATACTGTAAAATCTTGTAGGTACAAAAAGGGGGGGGAGATTGAATATGAAATTTATTGTCATTAGTATTGGCATCGCTTTTTTACTTCTTAGTGGTGGATGTGCAGACAGATCCGTAAAACCAGCTACCAAATGTCATCCGAAGTATGCAATTGATACCGTTGTAATCGCCCCTTTTACGACCGACACTGTATTGGTTGAAGAGGATAGATACAGACAAATGCCCCAGGATATTGCAATATCCATCCCTGATCGCTTAAAGGACCAACTATCAGATCGTCAGATATTCAAAAAAGTAATACTATCCCCGGAATGCGTAGAAAATGCTCTCAAAGTTGAGGGCAAGCTTATAAGCCTTATCCATTCAATGCGGACTTTTCACTTGGGAGCTCGATGGCAATTAATTAATTGTGCAAACAATGAACGGCTTTATTCATCCGATAATATTGATTATGCAGATTATATCTCTATTAAATTAACTGACCAAGTCGTTAACGACATAGTAGGTAACACTATGGGACAGCTCAATATACTTAAATCACAAGAAATTTGTGAGTGATGAGGGATAAAATTATGAATAAGACATTGATCCTCGCCTTCGCGGGCATGACGCTGCTTGCAGGTCTCTTAATCTCCTGCGCAGTCGGTCACCCTGGCATTATGGAAAGGCCAACTCTTTTTACTATACCGACAAATTATATATATAATTTCCCACTTGAGAAAACCATTACAAAGCAGGAGTTAATTGATCTAATGGGCGTACCTGATAAATCACTTGATATGGACGGTATGACATATCTTACTTACGAGATGGGAGAAGGTCATGGAGCCAGACAATGGATTTATATAATTAAAGACAATATCATTTGGGATGTAAGATATCATGATCAAGGTCCTTTTAATGGCATAAGCGCCAGAACAAACATTAAATAATCATCTTCTCCGCCTTCAATTCGTCCTTCATGGACATAAGATTTCCCGAATTATACAGAACTGTTCCCCACACACTGGGGCATTTGAACAACGGGCCCATAAATGATATATAAGTGTTATCAGAAAAAGCTTCTGTAATTGTTCAGCAATCTTTGATGGCGAAGGGACGGAAACATCGCAGGGACCGGGGGAAGGAGAAAAGGTGCGAAACACAGGCGCTGACATTGTTATTATTGCCGTGTTGGTTATGGTATCTCTCGGTGGCGTATTTCTCTATGCCGATCAACTCGAACATCACGGAATGACAGTCGACAGTGAAGGGAGCGCTGCTTATTGTTTAACCTGCCATGACGGTTCAGCAGCGCCGAAAATTTCCGTCTGCTCGACTACCTGCGCCGTCGCGGTCCACAAGACACTGATCAACTACCCTCCAGCCGGGAGAAAAAAGGAGTTTGCCCCTTTGGAGGCTGTATTGCGGGCCGGACTGAAGCTCGAGAACGGCATGATTACCTGCATCACCTGCCACGATCTGAAGAACATGAATAAATACCATTTTGCAATTGACACAACACGTTTTGCCCGGAAACTATGTTATGTGTGTCATGTAGAGATTCATTAGCCTACCATTGCATACATGTTGATGCTTGTGATTTACCGGTAACTCCCTCTGCCTTCCTGTTTATTAATAGAGTTTTGCTGCACGCAGGTCAGCATTACCTGGAAACTCCCTCCGGTGGAAGCGGAAAGCTGCCGGCAGCGTTTTTCTATGTCCGGGGGAACGGGCATTCTGGAAAGCTCATCCTCCGCCTTGCGCTCCTGCCGGATGCAGGTGTTCATGGCTTCGCTGTTATCTGCTGTCCCGAAGATCTTCTGACAATATTTTTCAACCTGTGAAGAAACGGCTATTGACTTCCGGACCTGCGCGCAGCCGGATATAAAAATTAATGCGGCAAAAATGGGAAAGAGATAGATGATATATAAGGGTCTTTGGTAAAACATTCGATGATATTATATCCCAACTACGGCGATAAACAGTATATGCTTTTCTGTCATTGCGAGCGCCTGAAAGGCTCGCAATGATAATTTCTTGTCGCCGGAATTTGGGAATTGGCACACCTTTGTGACAAAGCATTCTGTGACAGGCAGCATTATGGCGCCATCCATAGTTTATAAAATCTTTATCTTGTAATTAGTTACCAATAATCGCTTCCTGGTACATTTTTTGCGGTTTAAAAGTTGCAAATAAAAAGGAGTATAACGTTGAAGTACGTTCTTTTAAGTAAGAACCTGCAGTTGACTGCTTTTACATTGTTATTGCTCGTACCCGCCGGAAGCTTTGCTTCTTACAGTTTTACAACTATTGATTATCCTGACTCAGCAGCGCCGGTGTGGTCATATGCATCTGACATAAATGACAGCGGACAGGTCGTCGGCAGATATATGGATGATACAGGTAAAGGTCACGGGTATCTTTTTTCAGAGGACATCTTCAGCAGCGTTGATTATCCCGGTCCATCCTGGACATATACATATTCCTGGGCCATTAATAACAGTGGACAGATTGCAGGTTATTATGGCAATGCAACGGAAAGACATGGCTTTTCTCTTTCAGGTGAGGCTTTCACTTCTATCGATTACCCCGAAGCGTCACAAACAGTTGCAACAGATTTAAATGACTTCGGAGAGATTGCCGGGGGGTATACCGACAAATCAGGCGGGCATGGGTTTTTTCTTTCAGAAGGGCTTTTCAGCACAATCGATTATCAGGGTTCCCTGGAGACCGAAGCCTCTTCAATTAATAACAATGGCCAAATCGCAGGCAGGTATTGGGACACTTCGTGGAAATCTCACGGCTATTTACTCTCGGAAGAGGTCTTTGAAAGCATTGACTTTCCGGAGGCAGCCGAGACACAGGCCCATCGAATAAATGACAACGGCTCGGTTGTCGGCAGATATTGGGATGCTCTTGGAAAGGCCCATGGGTATATTTTTTCAGAAGGGTCTTATACGGCTATCGATTTCCCCGGAGCAAAAGATACAGAGGCATTTGGGATCAACAATAGCGGACAGGTCGTCGGCAGATATATGGATGATACAGGAAAAGCTCATGGGTTCACGGCGAGTCCTGTTGCCCCTGAACCGGTGTCGTCAATTCTCTTTCTTGCAGGCGGGGCCGCATTAGGGTGGGCCGGTCTTAGAAAGAGAGCATAGGGCGATTCGCCGGGCTTCCCTGGCGGATTTTGCGCCAATTCCCAAAATCGCCACACTTGCTTTATCTCGCCCCGTTTCATTTAAATATAATAACTTTTAAAATTGTCCTTATACATTCTTGCGGGGAGGTTTGTCCCTCCTGCTAAAAACCGGATATGAACAAGATTAAACAGTTCTTCTTGAAACCGTCTTTGAACAAGAGGCTTGTGGCTATGATGCTGTTTTTAAGCATGAGCCTCATCTCGATCCTTATCTTTCTTTACTACCATACCGAGAAGGCCCTTTACAATGAATTTGAACGCCAGACATACGGGCTTTCCAAGTCGATACAGATAGGCCTTGAAGAGGTCACGAGAGGCGGCCTGTCCGAGAAACGCCTCGAAAACTACCTTAAGAAACTCAATACAAAAGGGGTAAAGGAGATCCAGATAATAAGCACTTCCGACAAAATAGTTGCCAGTACAAATTCCAGGGACATCGGCAAATGGATAACAAAAAGCCAGAAGACCCTTATGGTGAAAGCCGACATAGGGCAGCCTGTGACGGGAGAAGGGCAGATATATAATGTTATGATACCGGTCGTATCGGGGGAGAAGCATCTGGGGTATATAAATCTTACTCTTAATACCGAGGACTTTTCAGTCTTTTTGCATACGAGCGTTATCAGGAGAATTGTCGCCGCTCTTCTTATTTTCGGGATAGGAATACTGCTTGCAATTTTTCTTGCGGTACGATATACAAAACCCATTGACGAAGTCGTGAACGCCGCAAAACAGGTGGCGTCCGGCAATCTCGACCAGGAGCTTGACACAAAGAGGAAGGACGAGATCGGCGATCTCGCCCGCAGTTTCAACAACATGATAGAGAAGCTGAGAGAGGAGCGGGAGCTTAAGGAAAAACTCAGAAAGGCGGAGCATTTTGCAGGGATCGGGCAGGTCGCGCAGAATATCGCCCACGAGATAAAAAACCCCCTGAATTTTATCAGCCTTTCCATTGACCATATGAAAGAGCGCTACAGGCCTGAAAACTCCGAGGAGGCGAAGAGCTTTGAATCACTTGTCCTCAACATGAAGTCCGAGATACAGCGGCTCAGCAAGTTTGCGGAGAGTTTCCTCGGTTACGGGAAACCCTTTGAGCTCAACATCCGGCAGGCGGACATCGGCAGGATCCTCGAAGAGGTCATCGAGATTGTCTCAGCAAAGGCGAGAGAGGGGAATATTTCCATAATAAGTGAATACGGCGTGCTGCCGGAATTGTCCGTGGACCCCGAGTTTATCAAGACATGCATATATAACATTATCATCAACTCCTTTGAGGCGATGCCTGATGGCGGCGTTATCACAATCAGATCGAAGAAAAGCGACTCCAGGCTCTTTCTCTCTGTCGAGGACACCGGGACGGGGGTCTCAGATGAGAAGTCAGCTAAAATATTTGAACCCTTTTTTACTACCAAGAGCAAAGGGCTTGGACTGGGCCTGCCTTTGACAAAGAGGATCATAGAAGAACATGGAGGGAAAGTGATGTTTGACTGCACTGAAACCGGGGGAAGCATTTTCATCATTGCCCTCCCCATGGAAAGGGAGACTTAATAATGCCGGTAATCCTTGTAGTAGATGACGAGCCTCTCCAGAGGGACATCTTAAAGACGATCCTTGATTCAGAAGGTTATGAGACACATACCGCGGCTTCGGGCAAGGAGGCCCTTGCCATAGCGGGAAACATACAGCCTGACGTCGTCCTTACAGACCTCAGGATGGAGGGCATGGACGGCATCGAACTGCTTGAGGCGATCCCCAGAAAGCCCGTTGAGCCTTCGATAATTATAATAACGGCACATGGCACCATATCCTCTGCTGTCGAGGCGGTGAGGAAGGGGGCGTTTGATTATCTCACAAAGCCGCTGGACAAGGACTCCCTGCTCCTGAACGTGCGCAGGGCCGTGGAGCGTTCATTCCTGCTGAAAGAAAATATCCAGCTGCAGAAGGAACTGTTCAAGAAGTTTAATATTGAAGGCATAATCGGCAAATCGCCGAAGATGCAGAAGGCGACAGACGTAATGAAAAAAGTGGCGCCCTCGACTGTTACCGTACTTATCCGGGGCGAGAGCGGCACCGGCAAAGAGCTTGTCGCAAAGGCGATCCACTATAACAGCCTGAGACGCACAAGGCCCTTTACCGCAATTAACTGCGCGGCGATCCCGGACAACCTTTTTGAGAGCGAGCTTTTCGGATACGAAGCCGGAGCATTCACCGGAGCCTTGTCGAGGAAAGAGGGTTTATTTCGGATAACGGACACCGGCACCCTGTTTCTTGATGAAATAGGAGACCTTTCCCTGCCGATGCAGTCAAAGCTCCTTCGGACACTCCAGGACAAGGAGATAAGGAGAGTGGGCGGCAAGGAGGCGATAAAGGTGGACGTAAGGATCATTGCGGCCACGAACAAGGACCTTGAAAAGGAGCTTTCCACCGGTAATTTCAGGGAAGACCTTTACTACAGGCTCAGGGTCGTCAACATAGAACTCCCGCCGCTCAGGGAGAGGGTCGAGGATGTCCCGGAGCTTGCGATATATTTTATGAACAAGTACAACAGGGAATTCGGAAAGAGGATAACGGGTATCGAGCCTGCGGCACTGAAAGCGTTAAGCGAATATCACTGGCCCGGCAATATAAGGCAATTTGAAACGGTAATAGAACGCGCCATACTTATGAATGATAAGAACGTCATAACGGTAGGCGACATCCGGAATGAACTCTGGTCGGGAGAGCTGAAAACTTCTTTCAACTTCGACATCCCGGATGAAGGGCTTGACTTCGAGAATCTCGAAAAGGAGCTTATGAAGAAGGCGCTTGCCAAGGCAAACGGCATAGCCACAAAAGCCGCCCGCCTCCTCGGAATGAGCTACAAGACCTTCCTGTACAGGCTCGAAAAATTCCATCTGAACGGGTATTCGACAAAAAAAAACGAGTAGTCATTTTTACTGTATGTTAAAATAGCCAATGGGCGAGAGGCAGCATAAAAGGGTCATCGTCAATTTGCAGGCGGAGCTTATATGCGGAGACACCCGCTTTTCCGGTTTAATAGAGAACCTCTCGGAAGACGGCGTATATTTGATAACCACATCAGCAAAGTCCCCGATTGACCTCGCTCCCAATACTGCGCTTGAGCTGAGATTTCAACTCCCCTCAGGAGAAAAGCAGAGCTTGCACTGCGTGGTGAAGTGGTCTTACAAAACACCTTCCCACGGTCTGACAAGCAGCATTGGAATGAAGATTATCAATCCACCCGAAACTTACAAGCATTCCCTGAGAACGCTGCAATAATTTTTCCGTTTTTTCCGGACCCGAAAGGAATTACCAGATCAGTGAAAGCAGGGAGTCCATATCGGTCTGGATGCGGTTGAACTTGCACCAGATGATCATACACTCCTCTGAACGATAGCAGTAGCCTTCCTTGATGACAACATGGATATTGATACCCGTCTTCTCATGATATGGACAGGGGAGGTGAAGCTTTCCCGTCTCCGACGCGTATTGTTTCTGCATAAGCGCGCACTTCATGTCTTTATTATTCTACTCTATTCGCAGACCTTTGCAAAAGAAGCCGTGCTAAAACCTTACATTTTTTAATGTTGAATCACAAAAATGTCGAAACACTTTACATTTTTTAATACTTCGGGAAATTGGTTTCTCGAAAAATCAACATGTTATATTTGGCACAGTGTTTGCTTTTTCATGAAAATATAATTGAAGTTATTACGACTATGACAACAATCGAGGAGACATTACAGAGAGTTATACTTGACAGGCGTACATGTCCCACGCCCATTATCAGCAGGTATACTTTCTTCGGCGGAAGAAGGAAGGTCATCAGGAGGACAGCCGACAAGAGAAATCATATTTTTGTAGATTTATACAGCACGAGGCTCCTTGCAGCGGTTTTAGGCCTTCTGTGTCTGAGCTGCCTGGACGCTTTCCTGACCCTTTCCCTTATAGGGCAAGGGCGCGTAATAGAGGCAAACCCCCTGATGGCATTCCTGCTTGCCTATGGGGTCCTTCCATTTTCAATAACAAAATTTACAGTGACCGCATTATCGCTGGTCGTGCTGTGTCTTTTTAAAAACGTCAACATCACGCGGATCGGCCTGCCGTTTGCAATGAAGGTGTATCTTGTGGTAATTATATACGAGATATATCTTTATACAATTTAAACGGGTTTGCTTTAGCGTTTCATCAGACCTGCGAATTTATCAATCTCATTTAAGGCAACCCGGAGAAAAGCCGTGAGATTATTTTTAGTGACCTTCCTTCTGGCGTATATCCTGATGCATGCCTATGCTTTTTTCAGGATTAAGGCGGCGTTGTCCTTAAGTACCAAAATGGCCGTTTCCATCTCTGTTTTTATGGCCGTTATGGTCCTGTCGCCCTTTATTATTCATTATGCGGAAAGGCAGGGGCTGGAATTTTTCGCGCGACTGATGTCTTATACCGGCTATCTGTGGATGGGAGAGCTTTTCCTGTTTGTCTCCGCATCCTTTGCCTTTGACATTTACCGTATGATTTTGAGTGCAGTAAATTCTATTTTCAGGAGAGACCCACATACCATAATCCCTTCGGCCCAGTTGTCTTTTTTCATTTCGCTCCTGTTCTCAATTACTGCATGCGCTTATGGATATTTTGATGCAAAGGACATCCGCACTGAACACCTGACGGTCACGTCATCCAGGATATCCCGCGCTCTCAAAATCGTGCAGATATCAGATGTCCATATCGGTCTGATCGTGCGGGGAGACAGAGTACGAAAGATTATGGACATTGTAAGAACGGCAAATCCCGACATCCTGGTTTCCACAGGCGACCTTGTAGACGGGCAGATAAACGGGCTTGAGGGGATTGCCAATATTTTAAACGAGATCAATCCGGGATACGGCAAATTCGCAATAACCGGCAACCACGAGTTTTACGCCGGGCTTGGCCAGGCACTGAGTTTTACGGAAAAGGCGGGTTTCAGAATACTGCGTGAAGAGGCGGTCGATGTTGGAGGGATAAATATAGCGGGGGTCGATGATCCTGCTTCGAATATCTACGGACTGTCCCGCAAAGTATCGGAAAAGGAATTGCTCTCAGGGCTTGACCCTGAAAAATTCACACTGCTGCTCAAGCACAGGCCGCTTGCAGATAAAAATGCCGCGGGGCTTTTTGACCTTCAACTCTCCGGCCATACACACAAAGGGCAGATATTCCCTTTCAGCCTGATTACAAAAATTTATTACCCTTCTCACGCCGGTCTTTCAAGTCTTCCCGGCAATTCGCTTCTTTATGTGAGCCGGGGCGCGGGAACGTGGGGCCCGCCGGTCCGTTTCCTGTCTCCGCCCGAGGTGACGGTGATTGATCTGGTTCCACTCCCCATTCCCTAAGTTTCAGAAGGACTTTTTTCACAAGGGCATCAAGTCGCTCTTTAATCTCATCCGACAATTCAGTCCCTGTTTCCATGGACTTCGGTTGTATCCCGATTAAACACATCTCGGGAGGAGTAATTTTCATCAGTCTTGCCGCAAAAAGCATGTCGGGCAGTCCTATCTGGTGCACGGAGAGTTTGGACCTTAAAACGGCAGGAATATTTTCGCCCGCAACAGCGCCGATGGTCCCGGGGGCTTCTTTGAAATTCACCGCATCGATTATCAATACCTTGTCCCTGCCCTCAAGAAGCGGAAGCAGATCGAGCCCTTTTGTCCCGCCATCTATCAGCTCGACGGATTCCGGAAATGTATATTCGTCTTTTAACTTATGGACCGCATGGATGCCGACACCGTCATCGGAGAGAAGTATGTTGCCGATCCCAAAGATTGCTATGTTACTGTGCCCCATATTTTTATCACCCTTGCGGATAGGCTACCCTCTTGTCAAATGTCTGTATTTGATCCGGTGCGGCTGGTCTGCGGCGGCGCCGAGGCGCGCTTTTCTGTCCGCCTCATATTCTGAATAATTTCCATCGAACCAAACCACTTTGCTGTCGCCTTCAAAGGCGAGTATATGAGTAGCTATACGGTCGAGGAACCAGCGGTCGTGGCTTATCACCACGGCGCATCCGGCAAAATTCTCTAATGCTTCTTCCAGTGCGCGCATTGTATTTACGTCCAGATCATTTGTAGGTTCATCAAGCAGAAGGACATTGGCCTCTTCCTTCAGCATACGTGCAAGATGGACGCGGTTTCTCTCCCCTCCGGAAAGCATGGAGACTTTTTTCTGCTGATCGCTGCCGGAGAAATTAAAGCGCGCCACATATGCGCGTGAGTTTATCTGTCTCTTGCCAAGCTGGACCACATCCAGCCCGTCGGATATGATTTCCCATATAGACTTGTTTGAGTCAAGGTCGTCGCGGCTTTGGTCCACGTAAGCAAGCTTTACGGTCTCCCCGGTTTTAAACGTGCCTGAATCGGGTGTTTCCTTACCGGTTATCATACGGAAAAGTGTGGTCTTCCCGGCCCCGTTAGGCCCGATGATGCCGACGATCCCGCCCGGTGGAAGGGAGAAGGTCATTCCCTCCATGAGAATATTGTCACCGTATGCCTTGCTCACGTTATCAGCTTCAATGACGACATTGCCAAGCCGTGGTCCGGGTGGAATATAGATTTCCAGCTCCTTTGATCTCTTCTCGATATCCTGACTGAGGAGGGCTTCGTAAGAGCTGATGCGGGCCTTTGATTTTGCGTGACGCCCTTTCGGGGACATTCTTATCCATTCAAGCTCGCGCTGAAGGGTCTTCTGCCTGTCGCTCTCTGTCTTCTCCTCCTGCTCAAGACGGTCCTTCTTCTGTTCCAGCCATGAGGAGTAATTGCCTTTCCACGGGATACCCTGTCCCCTGTCGAGCTCAAGTATCCACCCCGCGACATTATCAAGGAAATACCGGTCATGGGTCACTGCGATGATAGTGCCGCTATAGTTTTGCAGATGATGCTCAAGCCACGCAACTGTTTCAGCGTCAAGGTGGTTGGTCGGCTCATCCAGAAGCAGGATGTCCGGCTTCTGCAGGAGCAGCCTGCAAAGCGCCACGCGCCGCTTTTCACCACCGGAGAGCACTTTGACCGGCGTATCTCCCGAAGGGCAGCGCAGGGCATCCATTGCCATCTCAAGACGTGAATCCAGGTCCCATGCATCCATTGCATCAAGTTTTTCCTGTACCTTGCCCTGACGCTCAATGAGACTGCTCATCTCATCATCGGACATCGGCTCCGCGAATTTTTCATTAATCAGATTGTATTCTTTCAGAGTATCGACTATCTCCTGTACACCTTCTTCCACAATCTCGCGCACTGTCCTGCTGTTGTCTAATTGAGGCTCCTGCTCAAGTAACCCCACGGTGTGGCCGGGCGAGAGCACTGTCTCGCCGTTGAACTCTTTGTCCCTTCCGGCAAGGATGCGGAGCAGGGAGCTTTTCCCTGACCCGTTGAGGCCGAGCACACCGATCTTCGCCCCGTAGAAGTACGAAAGATAAATATCTTTCAGTACCGGTTTTTTATCATAGTATTTGCTTACCCCGATCATGGAGTAAATGATTTTATTGGGTTCGTTGCTCATTTTTTTAATCCTTTAACGTTATTTCAGAACGGTAATGACCGCTGCGCTTACAATGCAGTTTTGAAGTATAACACAATCAGCGCGATGCATAGACATTCCGCATACTCACGGAGTTTATCTGAAATAACGCAGGATCTCGGATTTGTGGATTTTCGTTAAATCGGCAGGGACGCTTTTGTCCAGCCTGGATTTCACCTTCGGCTCCAATTTAGTGATTATCTCTTTGTTGATTTTTTCGGTGGCAGCCAGATGCCAGTTTTCACACGCTTCCTTTTTAATTAAGGTATTGATGTCCGTTGCGATCATTTTTACCAGCCTTTTTCTGGTTTCCGATTCGAGATGGTGCGGTTCCCCGTATCCTTTTGCAACTTCACCTTTTCCGCCTCCTCCCACGAACCTTCCCGCCGTGTCGCTTACTTTGTCTGATAATTTGCCGTGTCCTTCGATGGAATCATAATTCTCGATCAATTCAATCGTAGGGCTCCCGACGGGATGCATAGTGACCCTGTATGCCTTGAAATGTCCCAAATCAACCGTGATTATTATTGTGCTCATCATGTCCATCCTTCACAGAGATAAAATTATATGCCGGCTTCTACATAATAATTGTACCTCTTAATTCCGGAATTGCAAAATATTCCTGTTATTGCAATGACGGCAAAAGGTCCGAATAATAGTTTTTCAGCAGCCTGCTAAGGTGGACCTGCCCCGGAAAGCTCTTTTTGTCCCGGCTCCGCACGGACCGGCCCTGCGGTGCTTATAGTTATGGTATTCTGAAAAAATTCCGATACCGGCATGTCTTTGTCCCCGGGTTTCTTTTTTAATTGCACCCTTCGTGCTTTTTCACCCAGGTCTTTCGTCTTTGTTTTTATGGAATAAACCGAGCCGCGCGGCGTGAGATCAAATTCCCCCGGCGGGAATGTTCCTGCGTATATGACTATTTCTTCTTTTCCGAAGGGGGGATCCACTTCAATTATAAACTTGTCTTTGTTTGAGGGTATCTCGATTACCTCGTTCTCATTGAAATAATTGTCCTCGTTGTAAGGATTCGGCAGTAATTGAAGCAATGCGCCTTTGGTGTCTTTATAAAGCACGCTTGCATAGAACGGCTTATTGCCTTTGAGATATATTTTTATCTTCTCGCCCTTTTTATATTCCTCTTTGTCTGTCCAGGCCTGGACACGAAGGGGCGCCGACGGGGCATCTGTGAATTGTTTGTCCAGGCCCATTTTTTCCATCAGCGCTTCATCAGGCGCCACCTCTGCCTTTATAAAGACTTTAAGGCATTTCCCTGATTTTTTTGTCTTGCGCCAGCCGAGGTCTTTTGATTCCAGTATCTTCATATTTGTATGTGAATAGGCCCCGGTCAAATCTTTCTCAAGTTCAGCGTTGTCCATCTTCGTTCCACTCCCGATGTATAAAACCGCCTGTTCCCGCGCCTTCCTCTTTGCATCATCATAGGCCTCACTTCTGGCCTGCCTCGCAGACTTTTTTTTGCTGGTGCAGGAATAGCCTTCAGCCTCAGTTATGAGGGACTGGGCGGCGTGCAGGGTGGACGTCAGAAGAAACAATATCAGAAATGAATAATATATTTTTGCCATAAATTCTCCTCTACCTCAGCCTGAGAAGGGCCAGAGATTCTATGTGAAATGTCTGGGGAAATAAATCGATCATCCTGACGGACCCGATATCGTATGCCTTATGTAATTCTCTCAGGTCCCTCGCGAATGTTGCGGGATTACAGGATATATAAACAATTCTCTCCGGAATTAAAGCTGAAAGCTTTTCCATTACACTGTTTGATATCCCCGTCCTCGGTGGGTCGAGTATCACGATATCGAAGCGGCCGGCTGCATTAAAGTCTTCGGCGGAGGACTTGATGAACCTGCAGGTCTCTATTTTATTGATCTCCGCGTTCCTCCTGCCGTCCTCTATCGCGTGAGGATTTTCCTCGACCGCGACCACTTCCGCATCCGATGCAAGCGGGAGGGAAAAGTTGCCGGCGCCGGAGTAAAGGTCCAGGACCCTTTTCCCTTTTAACGGCTGCAAACTGTCTTTTATAAATTTGACGACCTTTTGATTGAGCCGCCAGTGGCTCTGAAAAAAGGTCGGCGGCGATACCGTATAACTCATATTATCGAGGCGCAACGTCACGTAAGTCCTGCCGTGCCGGGATATCTTATTGTCATGAGTTTCCACATATAAACCTGCGAACCCAACGTCCGTCAATGACGATGCCGGTTTGTTCATGGCTGATGCTGATTTGACGCGCGAAGAAAGCCTTATCAGAGCGGTGGAACAATCGCCTGTGGTTATGTGTATTTCCCTGACGTCGGGATTTTTTTTAAGCAGGGGTTTTGCCTTACTGAAATATTCGTTTATCTCCTCTGTCATGAGAGGGCAGTAATCGATGTCGACCACTTCCCTCGTATTCCCCCTGTAGAAACCGGCCTGCCCGTGAGATACCTTGAACTGCCCCCGCAATCTGTAATTCCAGGGACCCCCGTCAAAAAGCGGTGTGGAAAGTTCCGTCACTGTCTTTGCGAGCCTCTTCAGGGAATCTCCGAGGATTTCCTGTTTCAACTTTAGCTGGTGTTCATAGTCAATATGCTGCAGATGACAGCCGCCGCATGTTCCAAAATACCTGCATGCAGGCTCGATCCTGTATGGAGCAGGCTCAAGGACCTTCTTGACCGAGGCCGTGAGATAGTCTTTTTTTTCGCCCTCAACAGCGGCCTCAACGGTCTCACCCGGCAGCGCCGCGCCTTTGATCATGACAATCTTCCCTTCATGGCGGCCTATGGAAAGACCTCCGTATGCGGGGCGTTCAACCTTTAATATTAAATTTTTCATGGAGGCCATCGTTATTTTACAGGGTTTGCCCATTGTATAACAACGTAAAGAAGCAAAATGTTATATTAACGAAATCGCCGGCACGCCATTGTGAATTTAAAGGAGGTTTCATTGAAAAAACTTACAAGATATTTCTTCGAGGGACTGTTGCTGCTGGTCCCGGTTGTGGCATCGGTATACATTGTATACCTTGTTTTTATCAAGATCGACGCCATCTTCGGGTTCAAAACACCGGGGATAGGTTTCGCAGTCACACTGATCACCATAACGATAGTGGGATTTATTTCGTCAAATTTTCTTGCGAAAAAACTGATGAATGCCATCGATAGCGCATTCACGAAATTGCCGCTGGTAAAGATGATTTATACGTCCCTTAAAAATCTGGTGAACGCATTCGTGGGGGACAAGAAGAGCTTTGACAAGCCGGTCCTCGTCACATTCTCTCCGGACAGCAATATACAGATCATAGGGTTCATGACAAGGGAAGGACTGGACAATATCGGACTTTCAGGCAAGGTCGCGGTGTACGTGCCGCAGGCTTTCAACTTTGCAGGGAATCTTATATTGGTGCCCAGAGAACAGGTAACGCGATTGTCCGCTGACAGCAGTGAGATCATGGCCTTTATCGTATCGGGCGGCGTTGCATCGCGATAGCATTCCGTCTTAAGGTCATCAAGCAATCAGATCTGCCTCCAGATCTATAAAGAGGCGGACATCCTTTCCGACCATGAGACCGCCGTTCTCAAGAGGCGTATTCCAGGCAACGCCGAAGTCTTCACGGTTTATGACAGTTTTGGCTGTGAACCCCATGCTCGTCTCGTCAAAGGGACTTTTGACGGAGCCGAAGAACTCGACTTCCGCGGTTATTGGCTTCGTGGTCCCGTGGATCGTCAAATCTCCGGTCATTTTGCAGCTATTAAATGCCAAAATTTCGGACCTCGTGCTTTGGAAGGTGATCTTGGGATATTTTTCTACATGGAAGAACTCATTGCTCCTCAGGTGATCATCCCTCTTCCGGATCCCGGTAAAAATACCTGCTGCGTCTATTTCAAAGTTTATTGATGTATTCGGTATGTCGGCGGGGTCGAACCGGACCTTTCCTGTAATCCTGTTAAACTGGCCATGCACATCGCAAACCATCATATGTCTGATCGCGAAGGCGGCTACAGAATGATCGGGGTCAATATTCCATTCAGCCATAATTGTCGCTCCTTATTTATCTGAAATACATTTACTGGGGAGTTCATAAGTAAGCATACATAAACGCCATTCCCGTGCCTGAAGCACCTACTGTTGGCAGTCTTTTGAGCGGGAATCCGGAAAGAAACTGGATGCCCGCTTACTACCTGCGGGCATGACAAACGTGTCTTCATGCTAATGAACTGATTAACAGGCTGCTGAAAAAGTATTTGGGCTGTCATTGCGAACCCTTCGCGGGTCATTCTGAGCGAAGCGAAGAATCTCGTCTTTACGCTCTGGGTAAACTCCGTGAAGCAATCCGCTTCTATATT
>QZJG01000041.1 GCA_003599275.1 Nitrospiraceae bacterium
GTTATCATATCCATACGTCGTCACTGTACCGTTGAAGTTGGTAAGGCCCGTTAATCTTCCAGCATCGTCATAATTGTATGTTGCGGTTTGACTCAGCCAATCTATTGTTACCGTCTCAAGCTGGTTCAATGCAGTATATGTGTAAATAACCTTCTTGTTCCCCGGATACGTCAACTCCGTGAGATTGCTATTCTCATCATACTTATACCCCACCGCAAATCCATTCACATCCGTCTGCGAAACCAATCGGTGCGCTGTCTTTACCGCCAACCGCGCATCCGTAGTCGTCTCGGTCAATCCATCAGCATAGTATGTCGCGCTCGTCTTTATCTCAGTTGCAGTTGTCTTGTTAACGATTAAAACTTGAGGATGCTCAATTAAAACATATCACCCTTGACGCTTGTCAAGAAAAATCGTTATTTGCCGTGTGACGCAAATAACGATTGGGCCGAGTGGGGCCACTTCGGCCTGGTATTGCGTTACCTGCCTTCCGCTTGCATAAACCGGATTTTCTCTGGTACAGTTATCGCATTCAATATAAGAATTGCGGGGTGTTTTCCATGTCTGAGTTCAGGAACGTGACGGTTGTAAGAAAAGCGAATGTCTATTTTGGCGGAAAGGTAACAAGCAGGACTGTTATCTTTGAAGACGGCTCGAAAAAGACCCTCGGCGTGATGCTGCCCGGTGAGTATGAATTCAATACTGCGGACAGAGAGATCATGGAGATACTTTCCGGTGACCTCGATGTGCTCCTGCCGGGAGAAAGCGGCTGGAGGACGATCAAAGGCGGAGAGTCCTTTGAGGTCCCGGCGAATTCGAAATTCCTGCTCAAAGTCAGGGCGCTTGCCGATTACTGCTGCTCCTTTGTCCGCTGATCGCGTCTTTCCGGATTATTCATGTACAGGAAAAATTTATGAACAATCCGGGCCATGTAATAACTCAAAGAAAGTCGGGAGATCCATGAACGAATTGCATATTTCCATAATCACAAAAGAACTGGGCGTCAAACCATCACAGGTCATGTCAGCGGCGGCGCTGCTTGACGAAGGGGCCACAGTGCCCTTTATTTCCCGTTACCGGAAAGAGGCCACAGGCAGCCTTGATGAAGTTGCGGTGGCCGCAATAAGAGACCGGCTCGAACAGTTGAGGGAACTCGATAAACGGCGGGAAGCCATCGTCAAATCTCTCGAAGAACGGGGATTGCTGACTGATGAATTAAAGGGAAAGATCGAAGGGGCCGGATCTCTCACTGTGCTCGAAGACATATACCTTCCCTTCCGCCCGAAGCGCCGCACAAGGGCCACAATGGCAAAGGAGAAGGGACTTGAGCCGCTTGCATTGAAAATCTACGAGCAGGCGGAGATGGATATTGAAGCCGAAGCGGCAGCGTTTATAGATGCGGAAAAAGGTGTTGCAAACATTGAGGATGCGCTTGCCGGTGCAAGGGACATTATTGCCGAATGGGTGAGCGAGGACCAAAAAGCGCGTGAAAAGATGCGGGAGCTTTTTTGGCTCAAAGGCATCATGCGCTCCAGGATTGTCCCCGGCAAAGAAGAACAGGGAATAAAGTACAAAGACTATTATGAATGGGAGGAGCCGGTAGCAAAAGCCCCCTCACACAGGATACTCGCAATAAGACGCGGTGAAAAAGAAGAATTCCTTGTCCTCCGTATGACTCCGTCCGAAGAGGACGCGCTCAGTTTGCTTGAAGCGCTCTTTGTTAAAGGGGCCGGTCCTGCACCGGAACAGGTGCGGGCCGCTGTCCACGACAGTTATAAGCGGTTGCTGTCTTCTTCAATGGAGGCGGAGACACGCCTTGCCGCAAAAAAGCGGGCCGATGAGGAAGCGATTCGCGTCTTTGTCGAAAACCTGAGACAGCTCCTGCTTTCCCCTCCCCTCGGAGGAAAAAACATCCTCGCCATTGACCCGGGTTTCAGGACGGGATGCAAAGTGGTCTGTCTCGACCGGCAGGGGAAACTGCTCCACAACGATACCGTCAATCCGCACTTTTCCGATAAGGGCGCTGCTTCGTCGGCTGAGAAGATCAGGGACCTGTGCAAACGCTTCGGCATAGAAGCGGTCGCTATAGGCAACGGCACAGCCGGAAGGGAGACGGAGGCTTTCATCAGGGGACTCGGATTGTCAAACGAGATTTCAATTGTGATGGTGAATGAAAGCGGCGCTTCCATATATTCCGCTTCCGACGTTGCGCGGGAGGAATTCCCGGACCATGACGTAACTGTCCGGGGTTCAGTATCAATAGGACGGCGGCTTATGGACCCGCTTGCCGAACTTGTGAAGATAGATCCCAAGTCCATCGGGGTCGGACAATACCAGCACGATGTGGACCAGTCCGCATTGAAGAAAAGCCTCGATGACGTGGTCATAAGCTGCGTCAACGGGGTCGGCGTCGAGGTGAATACCGCGAGCAAACAGCTTCTCACTTATGTCTCGGGATTGGGGCCGCAGCTTGCAAAAGGCATTGTGGAATACAGAAACGAACACGGCCCCTTCAAATCGCGCGAAGAGCTGAAAAAAGTTTCACGTCTCGGGCCCAGGGCATTTGAACAGGCAGCAGGATTTCTCCGCATACGCGACGGTGAAAACCCGCTCGACCGTAGCGCGGTCCATCCTGAAAGCTATCATGTCGTAGATGCAATGGCAAAAGATATCGGATGCCCGTTGGCCGACCTTATGAAGGACGAGGGTCTCAGGAAAAAGATCGATTTGTCGCAATACGTTACCGACACCGCAGGCATGCCTACACTGACTGACATTATGGCTGAGCTTGCCAGGCCGGGACGTGATCCCCGTGAGAAATTTGAGACCTTCGGTTTTGCGGAAGGCGTCGCAAAGATCGAAGACGTGAAGCCCGGGATGAAGCTGCCCGGCATCGTCACAAACATCACAGCCTTCGGCGCCTTCGTGGATATTGGCGTCCACCAGGACGGCCTCGTTCACATCAGCGAATTAGCGGACAATTTCGTGAAAAACCCGGCGGACGCAGTGAAGGTGCATCAAAAAGTTACGGTCACCGTACTGGAAGTGGACCTGCCGAGAAAGCGCATCTCTCTTTCGATGAAGAGCAAAGGCGCGGCAGAACGGAAGTCCGAAAGTCCGGAGACGCTGAAGCGCGAAAAGACGGCAGAACGGAAGTCCGGTAGTGCGGAAGGTAAAAAGGCCGGGACAACTCCGGGCAGCGACAGGAAAAAGCCTTCGCGGTTTGCGAACAATCCCTTTTACGAGGCGTTCACAAAGAAAAGAGGCTGAATTTTTTTGTTGCCCTTTCCCGCTGTATTTGCGTAAGATATTTTTATAGTGTGAACTGTTCGGGAAATAAAAAAACGGAGGCGGGCTATGTCGAACATCAATGAAGTCAGCAAAAACTTTTCTACTGCGGATTTGAAAATGGGGCGGGCAAATGAAGGCAGAAAGAAGTCTGATTTTAAAGAAACCGGAGAGAGCCCGGCCACTCTGGTAAACAGGTTGATCGTCGAGCTGAATTTAAACGTCAAAGTTGAATCGAAAGACCGTTTCGGGACCCAGGCCGGCATCAAGGCGCTTTCCGGGTCTTCCGGCATTGACCTGTCACAGTTGACATACAACGGCAAACCGATTACTGAGCTTAGTCAGGGTGAAGCCAATGCGTTGATAAGTGAAGACGGTTTTTTCGGAGTAACAAACACGGCCCGGAGAATTTTTGATTTTGTGGCCGGTAAGGCAGGAGATGACCCTGAAAAACTGCAAGTCGCCAGGGACGCGGTCCTCAAAGGCTTCAAGGAGGCCGAGAATTCCTTCGGCGGCACACTGCCCGACATCAGTTATAAGACCCTTGAAAAGCTACTTGCGATGATCGATGAAAAGATCAGGACGCTCGGCGGTTCAGTAGTTAATGTAAAAGCCTGAAGGGGCGGCCCAACCAACCCGTAGTCGTAAGACTTTATTTGGCCTTCAACAAACACACTGCCTGCGCTGCTATGCCCTCACCTCTGCCGATGAAGCCCATGCCTTCGTTGGATTTTGCCTTGATATTGATTGAAGTTAAAGGAATGCCTGCGCTTGATATACGCTCTCTCATTTTATCAATATACGGCAGGAGCCTCGGCTTTTCCGTTATGACAGTTGAATCGATATTGAGGACGTCAAAGCCTTTTTGCCTCATCAATTGTACTGTCCTTGAGAGCAAGTCAATACTCGATGCGTCTTCCCATTTCGCGTCCGTATCGGGAAAATGTTTGCCGATGTCGCCTTCGCCTAACGCGCCGATGATGGCGTCAATTATTGCATGACAGAGCACGTCGGCATCGGAGTGACCGAGAAGACCTTTTCCGTGAGGGACCTCAACGCCCCCAAGGATGAGTTTTCTGCCTTCAACTAATCTGTGTGAGTCATAACCGGTCCCGATTCTCATGATTTCCGAATTACCACTTCCCGGCTTTCTCTCATTTTCAGTAAATTTACCACCAGCTCCATATCTTCCGGTGTTGTGACCTTGATATTAAGGGGACTGCCGGGAATAATTTTTACCCTGCCGCCCATCCTCTCCACAAGCGCGGCGTCGTCTGTTGCGTAGAAGCCTTCAGCATACGCCGCGTCATATGCTTTTTTGATTGACCCGAAGGAAAAAGCCTGCGGCGTCTGGACCGACCGGAACCTCTCGCGGTTTACGGTGGAAATAACGGCGCCTCCTGCATCAACTTCCTTGAGTGTCTCTTTTACGGGAAGCCCGGGGACAACGCCGTCGAAGTTTTTCAATTCGCCGATAAGGCGTTCAACCAGGCCTTCCGGGATAAAAGGCCTGACGCCGTCATGGATTAAAATTATACTGGCAGTGGAGGTCCCATTTTCCTCAAGGAGATTCAGTGCATTGAATATCGAGTCCTGCCGCTCTTTGCCGCCCGGTGCGATGAGTTTTATTTTTTTCAGACCGAAGTTTTCGACCATCAGATATCCTTTCCCGACATCATCTTTTCCAAGGACAGGGATGATTTCAGTAATCAAATATTCGGAAGAAAGTCTCTTCAGAGTGTGGACCAGGAGCGGAGTTCCGCCAAGGTCGGCAAAGGTTTTCCTGATGTGCGGGTCGAATCTCTTCCCAAGCCCTGCCGAGGGGACTATAGCGATTATTTTTTTTGACATTACATATTAATGCCGCGCCATTTTCAGTTCTTCCCTGTCCGCGTCTTCTTTCAATTTTGCAAATATCATTCTTCCGGCGGTGGTCTGCAGAACGCTTGTGACGATAACGTCCACCTGCTGGTTTATCATCCTTCTCGCGCTGTCGACAACCACCATGGTCCCGTCATCGAGATAACCTACGCCCTGGTTAAGCTCTTTGCCCTCTTTGACAATAAATATGTTCATTTTCTCACCGGGAAGCACAACAGGTTTTATGGCGTTTGCAAGCTCATTGAGGTTCAGGACGGTCACGCCCTGAAGCTCGGCCACTTTATTGAGATTGAAGTCGTTTGTGATTATCTTTGCGCCAAGCAGCCGGGCCAGGGCCACGAGTTTTGCGTCCACCTCTTTTATCTTGGGAAAATCTTCATCGATGATCTTCACCGTCACATTCGACAGCTTCTGTATCCTGTGAAGAACGTCAAGGCCCCGCCTTCCGCGCGCCCTTCTCAGGGAATCCGTCGAATCCGCAATATACTGAAGCTCCTGGAGAATAAACTGGGGGATAATGAAGGTGCCTTCGATGAAGCCCGCCTCGCAGACATCCACTATCCTGCCGTCGATTATTACGCTGGTATCGATGACCTTGGCGTGTTCCTCTTCGACCCGGGTTTTAAACGCCTTTACTATGTTCGGCAGGGTGAAATCCTTTCCTGCCCTCAGACCCAGAAGAAGCCCGCTGTAGCCGAACAGGGCATTAAAAACTAATGCGATGTATGTGCCGTCCATACTGGTGAAAACGGTCTTTATCGGAAGATAAATCAACTTAGCAAATAAGAGCCCTAATGACAAGCCTACCATGCCGCCAATCACGGTGCCGAAACCCACCATGGTAAGCACATATTCCAGAATGAGGGCTATTACGCCGACGCCAGCGCCCCATAAAAGCCCCTGATGCGATAAGCCGGCCGTCATTCCGAGAATGTAGCCGCCCAATGCAAATATCAAGAAAAATATGACCCTGTATAGCATTTCCCTGTCCTCTAAGAATAAATTTTTAAAGTTATATAAAATTTGTTTCCGCTTCTGTTGATAAATAAAAGCAGCGTATCGCCCTTTCTCAACTTCGAGACAACATTATTAAAGTCGGATATATTTCTGATGGTCTTTTTATTTATTTCCTGGATTACGTCTCCTTTCTTCAACCCCGCATCTTCAGCAGTGCTGTAGGGATCGACCTTGACTATTACTACTCCTTTTTCATCTTTGGGGATATCGAGCTGTTTGGCAATCTCCTGTGACAGGTCCATCACCCTGAAGCCTGCGAGCGCGTTGTCCTCGCGCAGGAATTTTTCTTCGGGTTCCTGCGGAACAGCCTGCGCCGCATCCTGGGGAAGTTCCGTTATGGCCACGGAAAGGGGCAGGGGTTTCCCTTCTCTCACAACCTTCAGGGTTATCCTGCTCCCGACCCTGCTCTGTGCAATCATGTTCCTCAGTGTTTCCACGTTTTTCACTTCCTTGTTGTCAACCTCTACAATAATGTCCCCCCTTTTTAGTCCCGCTTTTTCCGCCGGGCTGCCATTCAGGATCTCAGTAACGAGAGCGCCGCTCGATTTGCTAAGGCCGAATTCCCTGGCAAGCTCAGGCGTAAAATTCTGGATTGTGACCCCAAGCCATCCCCGGGTGACCTTTCCCTGTTTAATAAGCTGGGTCATGACCGATTTGGCCATATTGCTCGGGACGGCAAAGCCTATGCCCTGATATCCCCCGGTCCTTGAAAAAATCGCTGTGTTTATGCCGATGAGCTCACCTTTAATATTTACAAGCGGCCCTCCGGAGTTGCCCGGGTTAATGGCCGCGTCGGTCTGGATAAAATCCTCATAATCTGCGATACCGACATTCGCCCTCCCCACTGCGCTGACAATCCCCATTGTGACCGTATTGCTCAAACTGTAAGGGTTTCCAAACGCAAGGACAAACTCACCGACCTGTATTTTGTCGGAATCCCCCCATTTTATGGCGGGGAGGTCCTCTTTCGGGATTTTTATTACCGCGATATCCGTTTTTGGATCAGAGCCGATTATCTTGCCTTTATAATTTTGCTGATCATATAAAGTGACAGTTATTTCATCTGCCTTTTCAACAACATGGGTGTTTGTCAATATATAGCCGTCAGGCGAAACAAGCACTCCGGACCCCAGACTCTGTTCTTTCCATTTCTTGGGCATCTTGTGGTAAGGTTCGAAGAAATCAGAAAACTGGTCATCAAAAAGATCTGAAAAGGGCTTGGAGTCTCTCTCCACGATCTTGGAGGTGGAGATATTTACCACCACTGGACTCACGGCCCTTACAATCTCTGAAAAGGCCGTGCTTCCCCCGGAAAGCTCTTTCGGTACCTGGAAATTGTAAGTATAAGGAGGGGTTGCAGACCTGACAGGGAACAGATTTTTATAATTCCCTATTAAATAGCCCGAAATCAACGCAATAACAACAAAAAGCAGAAAAGTCGTCTTTTTCATTAGTCAAATTATACATCCGAAAGTTTGACCTTGTAAACCCTTCGAAGAATAGAGATGGGAAGTTGTCATTGCGAGCAAAGCGAAGCAATCTTGTCTTTCATAGCGAGATTGCCACGAACCCTTAGGGTTCTCGCAATGACAGATAAATCAACGGTGTTATAATTCTATTTCTATTTTTCGCACCCTGTTCAATGAATCATATTTTTCTATTGATTACCGGGAACGACATATTATATTCTTACAGACCGACTATGACTGATTTCCTGTCTTTTAAAAAACGTATCGAAAAGCTGGACAAGAAGTATATTTGGCACCCTTTCACTCAGATGAAGGAATGGGTAGACGGGCGCCCTATAATAATTGCAGAGGGCAGGGGTCCGTTTCTCAAGGATATCTCCGGAAGGTGGTATTTGGATGGGGTGTCCTCCCTTTGGGTCAATGTTCACGGCCACAGGAAGAAAGAGATAGACGAGGCAGTAAAAGAACAGATCGATAAGATAAGCCATTCCTCACTGCTCGGACTTACACACCCTCCGGCGGCCCTTTTGGCAGAAAAGCTTGTAAAAATCGTTCAGAAGTCGTTGCCTTCCAATGCCCCCGCTGCACTCACAAGGGTCTTTTATTCAGATAACGGCTCGACTGCTGTAGAGATAGCGCTTAAAATGGCTTTCCAGTACTGGCGACATGCCGGCGTCAAGAGCAAAAAAACATTTCTTTCCCTGAACAATGCATATCACGGAGATACGGTCGGCGCAGTAAGTGTAGGGGGGATCGATTTGTTTCACAGGACATTTTCCCCGCTCCTTTTCAGAACACACAGGTCGCCGTCTCCTTATTGTTACCGGTGCGGGCTGGGCAAAAAATATCCTTCATGCAAATCCCTGTGTCTCCGGAAAATGGAAGAGACGATGAAGAAGCATCATGAGGACATAGCCGCATTAATTATTGAGCCCCTTGTGCAGGGGGCGGCAGGGATGATAGTCGCCCCCCACGGGTTCTTAAAGACGGCCAGAAGGCTATGCAACAAATATAATATATTGATGATTGCCGATGAAGTTGCTACGGGTTTCGGAAGGACGGGAAAGATGTTTGCCTGCGAACATGAAGAGGTCACACCGGACATCCTGTGCCTCGCAAAGGGAATAACAGGCGGTTATCTGCCTCTCGCCGCAACTATTACAACAGAAAAGATCTATGACAAATTTCTTGGTGAGACAAGCGACCTGAAGACCTTTTTCCACGGGCATAGTTACACGGGTAATCAGCTTGCCTGTTCGGCGGCCCTTGCAAATCTTGAACTCTTCAGGACCGGAAAGACACTGAGGAAAATGCAGCGCAAGATTGAATTGTTAGGTAAGGCGCTGGATAAGATAAAAGATTTCACGCATGTTGGTGAGGTGAGACAAAAAGGATTTATGGTCGGGATTGAGCTTGTGAAGGACAAAAAAACAAGAGAGCCTTATTCAATTGCAGATAAAACAGGCTGGAAGGTGTGTTACAGGGCCGGAGAAAAGGGCCTTATCGTAAGGCCCCTCGGCGATGTCATAGTCCTGATGCCCACTCTCAGCATATCTTTCGCGGAATTAAAAAGCCTCGTGCGGATAACCGCCGAGGCCATAAGGGAAGTCACCGGGGAATGAGTATTCAGTTCAATCTTCTCTCTAAGAACTCTTCGAGATATTGAAGGAGCTTCGGGTTATTTACCGAGACCATATAGAAGTCGTCGCATGAACTGCGTTTATAGTATGTCAGGAAATCCCTGTACAGCTTTCTCTGCGATATGTTGAAAACCATGAAATTATACATGCGCCCTCCTCTCTTCAATCTTTCCGTCTTCTGTTTTATTTATCGGAATATCGCGTTGAAAGCTTTAACCCCCGTCAACGATAAATGAACAGCGAGCGTATTCCTCTTCAGATCGTAATATTGCACTTATCTGCAATAAGAAGATTTTTTCGTGAACTGGTTGTTAATTTGCGGTTGAAGTGGTTATAATTAACGGTGGCAAGAGATATTTATGCTATGGTTTTGGATATACCCTTTTCTTTTTTACTCTCAAGCTTATTGAATTTGTTCCGTATAATAATAAAGTGAAATATTTTTTCGTTCTATTTATCGGTCTGAATCATTTTTTAAGACAGCAAAACATCTTTCGGATTGAGGCGGATTTGACATTCAGTTTTAATGCTCAATAAAAGAAAAAAAATATTGCCTGAAATTTTAAATAAAAACGTCTTACATACTGGAGTCTTAAATGGCACAAGGTTGTTGCGATACAGGAAGAGAAGAGAGAATTAAACAGTACCGGCTGGACCACTGGGATGTTAAAACCCCGGACCTCAAATCTTTTGGCCCCGATAGTATCTTATATTCACCTCAATATATTGAAAAGCGGAAAAACGGCATATCCCTTTTCATAGACCCCAAATTACCGAATTGGATCAGTGTAAATCATACCGGCGCAGAGATACTGAGGCTTTGTGATGGTAAACGTACACTGTCGGACATCCAGGATGCCATTTGCAAAAGATATAAAAATTCCGACAAAGAACTCGTCAGGAGCGAGGTATCGGACTTCGTCAGCGCAACGGGACTCCTTGAGTTTGTATCTGACAGGAAGTTCGGAATACCCGAATATCCGGGAAGGAGCAAGGCAATTGCCCCGTATAAACTGGATGAGCTATGGATATATTACACCCTTGCCTGCAATCTCAGGTGCAAGCACTGTCTTGTGAGCGCCGGCAGCAGCCTTAAGAAGGAATTGACCGACGAGGAAATTAAAGGGATTGTGGACGAATCGATAAAGCTCGGCGTCAGACGGTTTTATATTACGGGGGGAGAGCCGTTTATCAGGAGCGGGATTTTTGAACTTATCAAATACATTACAAAGGTAAAAAAACGCGAACTCATTGTTCTCACCAATGCCACCCTCTTTGATGACGGAAAAATAGCCGCCCTGAAAAAGGTGATGGGTCCGAAACTTATACTTCAGGTGAGCCTTGAAGGTCCCAACGCTGAGATCCATGACAAACTGCGCGGCAAGGGGAGCTTTGATGCGGCAATAAACGGCATCAAAAGGCTTACAGGCATCGGAATAGTCCCCATAGTCTCGACGGCAATCAGCAAATTTAATGAGAAGGAAATCCCGAAGACCTCCCGTTTCTTGTCGAAACTCGGCATTAAGGAGCATAACCTCCTCTGGATGCATGCGAAGGGCAGGGGGGCGAGCAATGCTGACGAATTGTTTGTGCCTTCGGAGAACATCTCCCGCGTAATGAAAAACCTGAAAAAGTCCTATAAAGAACAGGAAGTTATTTTAGACAATATAGAATCCCTGAAAGTCCGGATACGCGCAAAGAGGGGAAGAAAAAACGACCTCTGCAACAATTGCTACGAAAAGATCTGTGTGAATTCGGACGGTCATGTCTATCCATGCGCTTCTTTAAACGGCGATCTGAATTTCGACTCCGGTTCAGTGAGAAAAAAATCTTTAAAAGATATATGGCTGGGATCAAAGGTCATGGTAAAGGGCAGGCAGAACACTGTCCATAACAAGCCCGAATGCAGGGACTGCTATCTTGAATATTTCTGCGGAGGCGGCTGTACTTCCCATAGCTATTACGCAAGCGAAGTAAAAACGGGCAAGGGGTCTGTTACAGCCTGCGACCCATATTGTTCAACATACAAAGGATTATTTGAAGATATCATATGGGAACTGGCGTCCGAGGGGGTCGTTAAAAGGGACGAAAGCGGTTATACGACGCCCCTCATTTATAATGCAATGGACTCAAAGATCCCGTCGCATTTCGGCGCAGGCATCAAGTCTATCGACAAAAAACTTGAAGTCGGCTGTTATCATTGTTCCTGTGTGCTGTCGGTTGACGTTGAAGACGACGAGGAAGTATGCAAACCGGAGATAAAGGGCCACGTGACCAAGACGGTAAAGAAAAAATTTTCGAAAGCCGCCAATGCTCCGGTGGCCGATTACTATTGTCCCACAGGTTATGACCCCAAAGAGCTGGAACATATTCCAAATGAGGTCCTCGAAGTATCATATGGCTGCGGCAACCCCGCTGCCCTGGCGGACATCAAAAAGGGAGAAACCATCCTGGACCTGGGCGCCGGCGGCGGCATTGACTGTTTTATTGCCGCAAGAAAACTTGGCAGAAAAGGTAAAGTCATCGGAATAGATATGACTGATGAAATGGTGGATAAGGCGACCGCCAATGCGGAAAAAGTCGCAAAGGTGCTGGGCTACAACGTCGTTGAATTCAGAAAAGGGAACATCATGGAGCTCCCTGTTGATGACAACTCAGTCGATCTCGTCATTTCCAACTGTGTAATCAATCTGACCGAGGACAAGACAAAGGTCCTTGACGAGGTTTACAGGATATTAAAACCGGGAGGCAGATTTATTATCTCGGACATCGTCTCCGACAAGCCCGTTCCCGGATACCTTAAGAGGGACAAGGAGCTGTGGAATGCCTGCCTTTCAGGGGCGCTCACCGACAGGAGGTTTAAAGAAGCGGCGGAGAAAGCCGGATTCCCCGATGTCCAGTTGACAAAAAATTACCTTTATAAAAAGGTTGAATATATACAATTTTACTCAGTAACCATGAAAGGCACAAAGCCCGCGAAAGCTGAATGCGGATGCTGCGCCTGCGGGTAAAAAAATAACTTGAAAAGGGGAAGAGAATTATGAGAGTCACCTTAGTAAATGCACAGGTATTAGACGGGAATAATGTTGTTCCACCTTTGGGACTTATGTATATTGCTGCTGTTCTGGAAAAGGCAGGACACGCCGTTCAGATTTACGATTCAGACCCCGAATACCAGGCAAGCATGATCAGGGAGATAAAGGATTTTAATCCCGATCTGATAGGGCTCAGCTTTCTGACGGTAGGTTATCAGAGGGCGTTACATCTTATGCAAAACCTCAAAAAGGAGCTGCCGAATAAAATGTTCTGCTCCGGCGGCGTGCACACAACCGTTAAGCCGAAAGAAACACTGGAAGAATTCGGGGTAGATTTTATAGTGATAGGTGAAGGGGAAGATACAATAGTCGAGGCCTGCGATAAGCTCGGAAAAAAAGAAAGCCTTGCCGGAGTAAAGGGCGTCATGTATAAAGAGAACGGAAGCATCATCGACACAGGCAGGCGTGACATGATACAGGACCTCGATACCATTCCTTTCCCGGCGCGCCACCTGATAGATATGACTCCTTACCTCAAGCCCCCCGGAATTATAAGAGGATACGCAACCAAGAACCAGACGACCATTGTTACGAGCAGGGGCTGTCCGTTTAAATGCATATACTGCGGCAGTCACAACATCTTCGGCAGAAAGACAAGGAGACGTTCGGTCAAAAACGTTGTTGATGAAATAGAGCATCTCTATAAAAATTACGACATGAAAGGGATATATTACTGCGATGATACCTTTACGCTGAGTCCCAAATGGGTGAAGGAATATTGCGAGGAATTAAAGCGGAGGAACCTGAATATTAAATGGGGCTGCCAGTCGAGGGTGGACCAGACCGACATGGAATTGATGAAGATGATGAAGGCCTCAGGGCTTGTCCAGCTTGATTTCGGAGTTGAGAGCGGTTCCGAAAAGATCCTCAGGGTCCTTGGTAAAGGCGGCGCCGGCGACAGGACCGCGCAGATCAAACATTCCTTTAAAATGTGTAAAGAGCTCGATATCAGGACACTGGCAACCTTTATTATAGGGAACCCCGAAGAAACCAAAGAAGACATCGAGCAGAGTTTTCAGGTGGCCAAGGATATTGAGGCGGATTATACCGCGTTCTATTTCCTCACTCCCTACCCCGGCACCGATATTTATGACATGGCCATTAAAAACGGATGGCTCGATCCCACCCTGCCGTTCTCTGAAATATGGGCGCACAGGCAGCCGGAGCTTCCTCTCATGGCGATAACTTTCAAAAAAGAGGAGCTGAGGGACATCCGCAGAAAACTGCAGAATGCCTTCTTTGTAAAGAACTATTTCACGAGGAAGAGCAACATAAGCTTCTACTCGATCCTGTTCAGCATCCTCTTCAGGCATCCGAAGGTTTTCCTGGATGCAATCGGGAAGCTGATAAGGACCCGCAGGATTGACTATATCGTTGAGACCCTCAACGCTGAATATTGGCGCATGAAGAAATACGAAGGCATCGGATAGCTTACGGTTACAGACTTGAATCAGAAAGGGCGTTGCGCAGCAGCGCCCTTCTTTTTTTGTTTTCCCTTCTTTCCATTCATGACTTTCTGTCGCAAGCGTCAAAATGCTAAAATAGCACTGCTTCATAATTTCTTATAAAAAGGAAGTCTCCGGAATGAGTTTGATCCATTTTTACAGAACACCGGCCCTCTCAGAGGCAAAGGGAAAAGAGCTTTTGCTGCGCATCAGGCAAAAGATATCCTCCGACATAGAAGATTTAAAAACCGAGTACTGTTTCAATATAGAGACCTCCGGACCTCTCAATAATGATGAAATGAATACGCTCAGGTGGCTGCTTGCGGAGACATTTGAGCAGGAGAAATTTTCCGACAGAAGTTTTTTAGACCTGTACTTATCAAAAGATGTCATTGCGAGGAGCAAAGCGACGAAGCAATCTCTCGAATCCGGGATTGCTTCGCCTTCGGCTCGCAATGACAATTCAATAATCCTCGAGGTCGGCCCCCGCATGAACTTTACAACCGCGTGGTCTGCGAACGCGGTCTCCGTCTGTCGGGCCTGTGGATTGACAAAGATAAAAAGGATAGAGCGCTCAAGAAGATATCTATTTGAGGGGGGATTTGTCCCGGACATTGTCTCGTCGCTTATCACCCGTCACTCGTCACTGTTTTTTGACCGGATGACGGAGTGCCCATATCCCAGGCCTCTGGAAACATTCGAAACGGGCACAACGCCTGAGCACGTATATAAAATACCTCTTATTGAAGAGGGAAAATCCGCTCTCGAAAAGATCAACAGGGAAATGGGGCTTGGGCTGGATGACTGGGACATCGGGTATTACTATGACCTGTTCGTTAAAGATATCGGCAGGGATCCTACCAATGTGGAATGTTTTGACCTGAGCCAGTCAAACAGCGAACACTCACGCCACTGGTTTTTCAAGGGTAAGCTCATTATAGACGACATAGAAATGCCGCTTAACCTGATCGAGCTTGTCAAGCATCCTCTCGATTTAAACCCGAATAACAGCGTTATCGCATTCCGTGACAATTCAAGTTCGATCAGGGGATATGAAGTTCATACGATAATTCCTGAAAATCCTCTTGCCCCTTCGCGTTTTCAAAAGACCGGCCTGCGTTACGATGTTATCTTTACCGCCGAGACCCACAATTTTCCAAGCGGAGTTGCGCCCTTTCCCGGGGCAGAGACGGGCACGGGCGGCAGGATAAGGGACGTCGAGGCAACCGGCAGGGGTGGACTTGTAATTGCAGGGACAGCGGCTTATTGTGTCGGCAATCTTTTAATTCCCGGCTACGATTTGCCCTGGGAGGACAAGTCATTCCCATATCCCGGCAATCTTGCGTCTCCGCTTGAGATAGAGATCCAGGCAAGTAACGGAGCGTCAGAGTACGGTAACAAATTCGGGGAGCCTGTGATTCAGGGCTTTACCCGCTCGTTTGGAATGCGGCTGCCCAACGGTGAACGTTATGAGTGGCTGAAGCCGATCATGTTTACCGGCGGCATCGGGCAGATGGATGCGCGTCACATTGAAAAAGGCAAACCGGAGAAAGGGATGCTTGTGGTTAAAATCGGTGGTCCCGCTTATCGCATCGGCATAGGCGGCGGCGCTGCATCGAGCATGATACAGGGCGAAAATATCGCTGAGCTTGATTTTAACGCGGTCCAGCGCGGCGATGCAGAGATGGAGCAGAAGATGAACAGGGTCCTGCGCTCCTGTGTTGAAATGGGCGATGCCAACCCGGTGGTCAGCATTCATGACCAGGGAGCGGGGGGGAACTGCAACGTTGTGAAGGAAATCATTTACCCTGCAGGCGCAAAGGTCGAAGTGAGAAAGATACAGCTTGGCGACAGCACCCTCTCTGTCCTTGAGATATGGGGTGCGGAATATCAGGAGCAGAATGCGCTGCTTCTGCGACCGGAGGGCCTTGGACTATTCCATAAAATGTGCGAGAGGGAAAAGGTACCGTATGCGGTAATCGGCGAAATAACCGGAGACGGATATATTGTCCTTCACGATGAAACCGACGGGAGCACGCCTGTCAATCTCGATTTGGGGAAAATCCTCGGCTCCATGCCTCAAAAGACTTTTCATCTTGAGCGCATGTCTATGAAACTGCAACCTCTTGTTTTCCCGTGGGATTCATTCTCTGCACCCTACCCCCTGCACCCTTTCTTCCGAGACGCCCTTGAAAGGGTGCTGCGCCTGGTGTCGGTCGGCTCAAAGAGATTCCTTACAAATAAGGTTGACAGGAGCGTTACCGGATTAATCGCGCGACAGCAGTGCGCCGGGCCCCTTCAGCTTCCATTATCAAATGTCGCCATAATTGCCCAGAGTCATTTCAGCCGGACCGGCGCGGCAATATCCATTGGAGAGCAGCCGGTCAAAACGCTGCTGGACCCCGCTGCCATGGCGCGCATGAGCGTGGGTGAGGCTTTGACGAATATTGTATGGGCAAAGATAAGCTCGATTGAAGATATCAAATGTTCCGGCAACTGGATGTGGGCCGCCAAGCTTCCCGGCGAAGGCGCAAAACTCTATGATGCGGCTGTTGCCTTAGGCGATATCTTGGTAAAGCTTGGCATAGCTATTGACGGCGGAAAAGACAGCCTCTCGATGGCCGCACAGGTTGTAATACAGAACAAAGAACAAAGAGCAAAGAACACAGACGAAAGAGAACAGACAGCAGAGACCGTTAAGTCTCCGGGAACACTCGTCATCTCTGCATATGCAACATGTCCTGACGTCACAAAGGTAATTACTCCGGACATTAAACGACCGGGCCAGAGCAAACTCATCTTCATTGATTTGGGTAAAGGGAAAAACCGGCCCGGAGGAAGCGCATTGGCCCAGGTTTATAATCAGATTGGCAATGAATCGCCTGACGTTGACGATCCGAAATTATTAAGATATGCATTTAATGCCGTTCAAACTCTGATTGAAAAGGATATGGTCCTGGCCGGTCATGACAGAAGCGACGGCGGATTAATAATAACACTGCTTGAGATGGCTTTTGCTGGGAACTGCGGAATTGAAATAGAGTTAGGAGTTAAGAATTCAGAGTCAAGAGTTAATGAAGCAATGTCAATCCTGTTTTCAGAAGAATTGGGTATGGTAATTGAATATCTGCCGGAGAAAGAGGATGAAATAATATCCGTTTTTAAAAACTTTTCCGTCCCCCATCAGATTATAGGCAAAACTTTAATCGATAAAAAAATCAAGATAACTCTCTTAACTCATGACTCTAAACTCTTAACTCTAATTGACGAAGACATGAGGGTACTGCGCGGCATCTGGGAGGAGACGGGTTATCAGCTTGAGAAACTGCAAATCAATCCTGCCTGCGCCGAAGAGGAGAAGGAAAATATTTATGACCGGAAGGGGCCGAATTATGTTTTAACGTTTGATCCTGAAAAAACGACCCCCCTTAATTCCCCCCTTAGTAAGGGGGGAGACAGAGGGGTCCCTTTGCCCCCGAAAGTTGCCATTATCCGCGAGGAAGGCAGCAACAGCGACCGGGAGATGTCGTCCGCATTTTATCATGCGGGATTTGAGCCCTGGGATGTGACCATGACGGACTTTCTTGAAGAGAGGACCACACTCTCTGATTTCAGGGGAGTGGCCTTTGTCGGCGGATTCAGTTATGCCGATGTGCTTGATTCCGCAAAAGGCTGGGCAGGCGTTATACGGTTCAACAAAAGGATATGGGAAGAATTTCAGGGTTTTTATCATAGAGAGGACACCTTCAGTCTCAGCGTGTGCAACGGGTGCCAGCTTGCAGCGCTACTTGGATGGATACCCTATCAGGGCATTGCCGATACAAAACAACCGAGATTCATTCACAATATATCGGGGCGGTTTGAATCGCGTTTTTCGACGGTCAGGATTTTGCCGGGCCCTGCAATCATGCTGAAAGGGATGGAGGGCTCTTCGCTGGGCATCTGGGTTGCCCATGGCGAGGGAAGGGCTTATTTCCCGGATGAAACCATTCTTGAAAAGATTGAAAAAGACGGCCTCGCACCTATACGCTATGTTGATGATAATAATGAGATTACCATGAAATATCCTTTTAACCCGAATGGCTCAGCTTCCGGCATAGCGAGCTTGTGTTCTCCTGACGGCAGGCATCTTGCGGTCATGCCTCATCCGGAGCGGACATTCCTTAAATGGCAGTGGCCGTGGATGCCCGAAGACTGGAGGCGTGACCTGAAGATATCGCCGTGGCTGAGGATATTTCAAAATGCAAGGGAGTGGTGCGATAAGGACAGGGTGTAGGGCAGAGGGAGTAGGGATTAGTTGTTGGAATTCAGGATTTTTAATCTGAAATGTTATACTAAGTCTGCTGATTATAATTATTGTCCTGAAGAGGAAATACAAAAGATGAACAAGAAAATTCTTAACTCATCACTCATCACTCTTAACTCTCGTCACTCATCACTGTCTTCCGACAAATTCCATGACGAATGTGGAGTATTCGGTGTCTATGGACATAATGAGGCTTCAAACCTTACATATCTGGGGCTGCATGCCCTTCAGCACAGGGGGCAGGAGAGCGCGGGCATATGTTCTTCAGACGGAAGACAAGTATACATTGAAAAATCCATGGGGCTTGTTACGGATATTTTTTCTGAAAAACGCCTGAAGCGGCTACCGGGCCAGATCGCCATTGGACACAACCGTTATTCAACTGCCGGCTCAAGTTCCCTGAAAAACGTACAGCCGCTCATGGTCAATTTTTCTCTTGGCTCTCTTGCAATCGCGCATAACGGAAATCTTGTTAATGCCCTTGAGTTAAGGACCGCGCTTGAGTCAAAAGGCGCGATCTTTCAGTCGTCGTCTGACAGCGAGGTGTTTGTGCATCTGATCGCAAGCTCAAAGGCAGGCGGATTGTATGAACGCATTATAGATGCGGCAAAGACAGTCTCAGGCGCCTTCAGCCTGCTCATCATGACAGAAAACGAGCTTATCGCAGTAAGGGACACATACGGGTTCAGGCCGTTGAGCATCGGCAGATACGACGGGGCTTATATTGTCGCATCCGAGACATGCGCCCTCGACCTTATAGGGGCGAAATATGTGAGAGACGTTGAGCCCGGTGAAATGGTCATTATCAATGAAAACGGAATAACTTCCATGAAACCAATGCCTGCCACCAGGCAGGCCTCCTGCATTTTTGAATTCATATATTTTTCAAGGCCTGACAGCAATATATTCGGCAATATAAACGTGGACGCCGTGAGAAAAGAATTCGGACGCCAATTGGCGCGGGAATATCCTGTTGAAGCGGATGTGGTCATCCCGGTGCCTGATTCAGGAGTGCCTGCCGCACTTGGATACGCGCAGGAAAGCGGGATCCCTTTTGATTTCGGGTTAATAAGAAACCACTATGTCGGCAGGACGTTCATCGAGCCGCAGCAGTCAATACGGCATTTCGGTGTGAAGATAAAATTGAATCCGGTCCGGCAGCTTCTCGAAGGCAAAAGGGTTTTGGTGGTAGACGACTCAATCGTTAGGGGGACTACAAGCAAAAAGATCGTAAAGATGATCAGAGAAGGCGGAGGGGCAAAAGAAGTACACTTAAGGATAAGCTCTCCGCCGACTATCGGCCCATGTTTTTACGGCATTGACACGCCTTCAAGAAAAGAGCTTATAGCGTCAACTCATAGTGTTGATGAGATAAGAAAGTATATAACCGCGGACACACTGCAGTATTTAAGTATTGAGGGATTGCTGAAAGTAGTTCCTGATTCGGGGAGGTTCTGCACGGCGTGTTTTGATGATAATTATCCGGTCCTGAATCATCAGGAAAAGATCGAGCAGATGGAGCTTTTCCTGATGAGCTCTTAGAAGTTCCTGTTGTTATTGCAGTCTATTGCGAAATCGTCTCCTGCAACCCGTGACCCTGCATTACCGGTGGCCCTTGCATAAAAACAGTTTGCATCAGCGCCGAATGCAAGCGGACTCGTTGCCGTTATCTCCTGCCCCGATACTATTTGATAGCTGAAATTCGTATTTAGTCCCGGCTGAAAACCAGGCAACAAGGCCTCGATCGCAGCAATGTCCGCTGCATCAGCAGTATAAGCTGCGTTCTCAGCAAAGGACTGCTCCTCGAGAAGTCTCAGGGCCTGAAGGTTTTGATAGGCCTCCGATCTTGCGGCGTTCTTTTGCTGGCCTACATAGGCAGGAATTGCAATCATCGCAAGAATGCCGATAATTGCTACTACGATTATTAATTCGACAAGGGTAAAGCCTCTATTGTTCATATGTGTGCCTCTCATCTGATATGCATTCATAAGGTACATAATCTTAATCTGCACTTACTGTTTTTGATAAAATAATATTTGGTGTTGCAGCATTATCTGCAGCAACTACATAGAGTTGTGTAATTGCAGCATTCTCCCCCCCGTTTGTTTCATAACAAAGAGTTATTTGACCTGCTGTAGCAGCAGCTTCACATGCTGCTAAATCAGCTACCCCACCGCCATCAACCCAAAGAACTCCTGTACCCCAAGGTGACTGCTCTGCAGCATGGCCAACATGTGCAACCCACTGAGTAACAACTCCTGCGGTAGCCAAAGCATTATTGGTTTCTGTAGCCTCTACGACTCCATCACCGTCGAAATCAACCTCTGTCAGTGCGCCCTGACCGATTGCAACAGCGCCTTTCTTTGCTGAGTCTATCCAACCCTGAAGTTCAGGAATGTTGGACCCAAAAGCTCTTGTTACAGCGCCTTTTTTACCTCTTTCCTGCATACCAAGATAACCCGGTATTGCGATAGCTGCCAGAATACCAATTATGGCAACGACTATCAGCAACTCGATCAAGGTAAAACCTTTATTATTGATTTTTTTATCCATAGTTTTTCGTTGGCAGCAAAAGAGGAGCATGAGCTCCTCTTTTGCGTTAATCGCCAACTTAGTCTGCACTTATTATTTTTGATAAAATAATATTTGGTGTTGCAGCATTATCTGCAGCAACTACATAGAGTTGTGTAATTGCAGCATTCTCCCCTCCGTTTGTTTCATAACAAAGAGTTATTTGACCTGCTGTAGCAGCAGCTTCACATGCTGCTAAATCAGCTACACCACCGCCATCAACCCAAAGAACTCCCGTACCCCAAGGTGACTGCTCTGCAGCATGGACAGTATGTGCAAGCCACTGAGTAACAACTCCTGCGGTAGCCAAAGCATTATTGGTTTCTGCAGCCTCTACGACTCCATCACCGTCGAAATCAACCTCTGTCAATGCGCCCTGACCGGTTGCAACAGCGCCTTTCTTTGCTGAGTTTATCCAAGCCTGAAGTTCAGGAAGGTTGGACTCAGAACCTCTTGTTACAGCGCCTTTTTTACCTCTTTCCTGCATACCAAGATAGCCTGGAATTGCGATAGCTGCCAGGATGCCGATGATCGCAACGACTATCAGCAACTCGATCAAGGTAAAACCTTTTTGCTCCTTCAAGTTGTTAATCGCTTTGTACATTACGTACCTCCAAAATTAATTTTTGGTCATCCGACCAAATTATGATTCAAAATCCCGGATAAACTATCTGTTTACCCCCCCCCTTAACTGAATTCTCACCTCCTTCTTTTATGGACTGTCATTTTCAATTTAAAAAATCAAATTGCATTTTCTATACCAGAAGACCTTCAGTAAAAAATCCAATAATTACAAGGTATTCATCCTTGCTTGTGGGCGGTACGTCGTCGGGAAGCATTTCTACATTTTGTCTCAAGTGACATTTCTTGTCATTGAGATATCCACTTAACGGGGAAGGGGCAAGCTTCGATATTGACAATAATTACATTAATTAATTAAGTTAACTCACTGTGAATAAAAAGAGAGCATACCTTCTTTATCTCATTCTTGCAGCAAGTGTCATTTTTACAGGAATAGAGGGCAGGGCGGCGGACAATCCCGGGTCGGGACAACCCGCTTACGGCGACGCCCTGATTGTGGGCTCCATCGGGGAGCCGAGCATTCTCGTCCCCATGCTCGCAGGCGACAGCGCTTCTCATGAAGTGGCCGGGTTGATCTTTAACGGGCTTGTGAAATATGGCACAGACCTTAGCATCATCGGCGACCTTGCCGAATCCTGGGATATTTCCGCGGACGGGCTGGTCATTACGTTTCATTTGAAAAAGGGTGTCAAATGGACGGACGGCGTCGAGTTTACCGCCGATGATGTGATGTTCGGCTATAAAACTATCATAGATGACAAGACCCCTACCCCGTACAAGGAAGATTATATCCAGCTTAAAAAAGCCGAAGTGCTTGACCGCCATACCTTTAGAGTCACTTACCAAAAACCCTTTGCACCGGCGCTGTCTTCATGGGGTAATCTCGTCATCCTTCCCAGACATCTGCTCGAAGGCAAAGATATCACTAAAATCGATTTTGCAAGAAAACCGACGGGCATGGGGCCGTTCATATTAAACAGATGGACTTCCGGGCAGGAGGTGATACTTGATTCAAATAAAAACTATTTTGACGGCAGGCCTTTCATCGACAGATACATTTATAAAATAATTCCTGATCCGGCTACGATGTTTCTGGAGCTGCAGGCTGGCGGGGTCGATATGATGGGTCTGACCCCGATCCAATATACGAAGCAGACCGATACGGATTTTTTCAGGAAGAATTTTCAGAAATACCGTTACCCGGTGTTTTCCTACACATACATGGGGTTCAATCTGAAGCACCCGTGGTTCAAGGACAGGCGCGTCAGGCAGGCAATAGCATATGCGATAGACAAAAGTGAAATTGTAGACGTTGTACTGTTCGGACTCGGCAGCCCGGCAACAGGCCCATACGTCCCGAACACCTGGCCGTATAATCCCGATGTCAAAAAATATGAATACAACCTTGAGAAGGCCAAAAAGCTCCTTGGTGAGGCCGGATGGACAGATGCGGATGGCGATGGGACCCTGGAAAAAGACGGCAGGCCGTTTGAATTCACCATACTGACAAATCAGGGCAACAGCCTCAGAATAAATACCGCGACAATTATACAATGGCGACTCGCAAAGGCAGGAATAAAGGTAAATGTCAGGGCGATTGAGTGGAGCACATTCATAAATGAGTTTGTAGATAAAAGACGTTTTGAAGCGGTCATTTTAGGCTGGAGCATAGGCATAGACCCGGACCAGTATGACATCTGGCATTCGGGCAAGACAAAGGAGAAGGAGTTTAATTTTGTGAGCTACAACAACCCTGAAGTAGACGCCCTTCTTGAAAAAGGCAGAAGGACATTCAACATCGAAGAAAGAAAAAAGACATATTACAGGATACAGGAGATACTTGCTGAGGAAGTCCCATATATCTTTTTGTATGTCCCGGATGCTACGCCTATTGTGCATTCGAGGTTTAAAGGGATCATGCCTTCGCCGATAGGGATAGGTTATAATCTCCCTAAATGGCATGTGCCGAAGGCGTTGCAGAAACATATGATGGCGCAGTAAGGAAAGGCACAAAGGGACAAAGGAACTAAGGCACAGAGTGAAAAGAGGCTGGCAGTTTTCCCACTTTGTCCCTTTGTGCCTTTATGCCTGAGGTTAAATATGATTACTTATTTATTTAAACGGCTTCTCGAAATGGTACCGACACTGATCGGGATTACTCTTATCTCGTTTTTCATCATCCACCTTGCACCCGGCAAACCCACGGATGTGCTTGCCGAGCTGAACCCGAAGATTACGCCTGAGGCAAGAGAGAAACTCGAGAAATACTACGGCCTCGATAAGCCGATAATGGTCCAATATGGCATGTGGCTGAAGCGGGTCGTCAAGTTTGACTTCGGCGAATCTTTCTCGACCGACAGAAGGCCTGTCATGGAGAAGATATGGGACACTAAACAACCCTTGCTTGAGAGGAGGCTGTTTATAACATTCATGCTCAATCTGCTCTCCCTGTTCATAATTTTAATCATCGCCATGCCGATAGGCATTGCATCTGCAACTCATCAATATTCACTCTATGACAAGATTACAACGGTCTTTGTATTCATAGGTTTCGCAATGCCTTCGTTCTGGCTCGCCCTCCTCCTTATGATGTACTTCGGCATTCATCACAATTGGCTGCCCATATCGGGACTCAAATCCATGAATTATGAATCACTTCCATTGTTAGAGCAAATCTGGGACAGGGGCAGGCACCTCATACTTCCGATTTTTGTCTCTGCATTTACCGGACTCGCAGCGGACTCAAGGTTCATGAGGAGCAGTATGCTCGAGGTAATCAGACAGGACTATATTACAACCGCCCGGGCCAAGGGGCTGCCTGAAAGAACAGTCATATACAAACATGCCCTGAAAAATGCCCTTCTGCCGATTATCACACTCATGGGGCTTTCAGTCCCCGGACTTATAGGCGGGAGCGTCATTTTTGAGAATATATTCGGCATCCCCGGAATGGGGCAATTGTTTTATGCGAGTGTTATGACAAGGGACTATCCTCTCGTAATGGGTATCCTGACCGTCGGGGCGATACTGACTTTGTTGGGAAACCTTTTGGCTGATTTAGGATATATGATTGCCGACCCGAGGATACGGGCGAAATGAGTGATTATTCCATAAAGAAATTATTCTGGAAGAGATTTAAACGGAACAAGCTTGCTATAGCCGGCGGGGTTGTCGTGCTTGCGCTTTTCTTTATCGCGGCCGTTGCTCCTTTTATTTCACCTTTAAATCCAAATGACATTGACAGACGGCACATCCTTGAGCCTCCGGGCGCGGGACACCTTCTCGGTACTGATGACCTCGGCAGAGACGTGCTTTCAAGGATGATTTACGGAAGCAGGATATCTTTATCAGTAGGATTTGTGGCCGTAGGGATAGCGACGCTTATAGGGATGCTCGTCGGAGCGATATCGGGATACTACGCCGGCTGGCTGGACAGGATAATAATGAGGTTTATCGATATCATGCTCTCCATCCCGACTTTTTTCCTGATATTAGCAGTGATCGCCTTTATCGGGCCGAGCATATGGAACATTATGATAGTCATAGGTCTTACATCATGGATGGGCGTGGCACGCCTGGTGAGGGCGGAGTTTTTGTCGCTGAAGGAAAGAGAATTCGTGCTTGCAGCAAAGGCCCTCGGCGCAGGCGATATGCGGATAATCTTCGGTCACATCATGGTCAACAGTCTTTCTCCTGTTTTTGTGTCCGCCGTATTGGGAGTGGCAGGCGCCATTTTGGTGGAGTCGGCGCTCAGTTTTTTAGGCATAGGCATTCAGCCGCCGATCCCAAGCTGGGGGAATATTCTTACATTAGGGAAAGACAACCTTGAGATAGCGTGGTGGCTCTCGGTCTTTCCGGGCCTTGCCATCCTGATAACCGTGTTAAGTTACAACCTTGTCGGAGAAGGCCTGCGCGACGCCCTTGACCCGCGTTTATGGGGAAGCGGGGAGTAAAATTGAAAATTTATTGCAATAATTTCACTGCTTGTGATAGTCTTATTAGTACTTGAAACTGGAAGATTTTCTTCCGGATAAAACACACGTCCGGCTAATCTTCTCCCTTACAGTGCCCGGTAGCCGGGATCCGGGGAGAAAGGACGGAGGAAAAAACTGAGGAGGTACTCATGGTTGTAACAATGAAAGAACTTTTGGAGGCCGGTGTCCATTTCGGACATCAGGTAAAGCGCTGGAATCCCAAGATGAAAAAATACATCTTCGGGCAGCGTAACGGCATCTACATTGTAGATCTCCAGAAAACAGTCAAGATGTTTGAGGAGGCTTACAATTTCGTCAAAAACCTTTCCGCCAATGGAGAGTCCATCCTGTTTGTAGGGACCAAAAAACAGGCGCAGGATGTGGTGATCGAAGAGGCACAAAGGTCTGGATCTTTTTTTGTAAACCAGCGCTGGCTTGGCGGAATGCTCACCAACTTCACTACCATAAAACAGGGGATTGAAAAACTGAAGAAGATAGAGAAGATGAAAGAAGACGGGACGTACGACCTCCTCACCAAAAAAGAGGTAGCAAGATACGAAGGGGAGAGGATGCGTCTTGAAAAAAACCTGAGCGGGGTAAAGGAAATGAAGGCATTGCCCGGGGCCATTTTTATTATCGACCCCAAAAAAGAATCCATTGCAATCGCCGAGGCAAAAAATTTGTCGATCCCCATTCTCGCCCTTGTCGACACCAACTGCGACCCCGACGGGATCGATTACGTAGTACCCGGCAATGATGACGCCATAAGGTCTATCAAATTAATCACCTCCAAAATCGCCGAGGCCGTGCTCGAAGGCAAAAGCATCTTGAACAAGACAGCCCTGGAGGCGTCTGAAAAAGAGGCGATAGCCGGAAAAGTGGCTGAAGAAGAGAGACAGGAGAAGGAGGAAGTCGCAGGATGATTACAGCGGACGCAGTAAAAAAACTTAGAGAGCAGACGGGTGCAGGCATGATGGAGTGCAAGAAGGCACTCACCGAGAGCGGCGGAGATTTTGATAAGGCCGTTGACCTGCTGCGTCAAAAGGGACTTGCGGCTGCCGCCAAGAAGGCCGGGCGTATCGCTGCCGAAGGAGTTATTGCCCTGCGCGTCTCCGGGACGACCGGGGTGCTTGTAGAGGTCAACAGCGAGACGGATTTTGTTGCCAAAAATGAGGAGTTTCAGAAGTTTGCAGGAGACATTGCTGAACTTGTCTCGCAGCAAAACCCGTCTGACATTCAAATACTTTCAAACATGACAGTTGGAAACGCCACTGTCGAAGCAAAGCGGCAGGAGCTTATACAGAAGATCGGTGAGAACCTGTCCGTCCGCAGGTTTGTCCGTTTCGAAACCGGCGGAAAGATCGCCTCGTACCTGCACGGTACGCGCATTGGAGTCATAGTTGACTATGAGGGAGGAGATGAGCAGTTAGGTAAAGACCTCGCAATGCAGGTCGCAGCCTCCAACCCGCTTTATCTTAGCCGGGAGACCGTACCTGCCGAAGACCTCAACCGGGAGCGCGCTATTTTCGAGGCGCAGGCGAAGGAGTTCGGCAAACCGGCCAACGTTATCGGCAAAATAGTGGAAGGCAAACTGGAAAAATTTTTCGGCGATACATGCCTCATTGATCAGCTCTTCATAAAAGATCCGGACGGCAAGCAAAAGGTCAAAGATATTCTCAAAGGCGCCGTCATCCGCAGGTTTGCCCGGTTCCAGGTCGGCGAGGGAATTGAGAAGAAGAAGGAAAATTTTTGCGAGGAGGTTTCCGCTCAGCTCAAGTAAAGCTGTGAATACCTATGTCACGAGCACGGTTCAAACGCGTATTACTCAAGTTAAGCGGCGAAGCCCTTATGGGGAGCAAAAGCTTCGGCATCGATCAAAAGGTTGTACAATTTATATCGAAGGAGCTTAAAGGGCTTAAAGGTCTTGGTGTTCAGATCGCGATAGTCATAGGGGGAGGCAACATCTTTCGCGGCCTTGAGGCAAGCGCAGAAGGTATGGAGAGGACATCCGCCGACTACATGGGCATGCTGGCGACCGCGTTAAATGCCCTTGCCCTTCAAAATGCACTGGAGGTCAACGGGATGCCGTCGAGAGTTCTGTCGGCCATAGAAATGCGTGAATTGGCCGAGCCATATATCAGGAGACGGGCTGTCAGGCACCTTGAAAAGGGAAGGTTTGTAATATTCGCATGCGGTACCGGCAACCCTTACTTTACCACGGACACGGCTGCGGCCCTCAGGGCGATGGAAATAGGCGCCGACATTATATTGAAGGCCACGAAAGTCGACGGCGTGTACAGCAGCGACCCCATGAAAGACCCGGCCGCGAAGAGATTCCCTGAGATCACTTATATAGATGTCCTGAAAAGAGGGCTGAAGGTCATGGATTCCACCGCGATATCGCTCTGTATGGACAACAATCTTCCAATAGTCGTCTTCAGTCTCATGAAAAAAGGCAACATCTCGAAAATCCTGACAGGTAAAAAGATCGGAACAGTAGTAAGAGGAGGGGCCCCTGATGCAAAAAGAGATTAAGAAAAAATTGACGGACAAAATGGAGAAGACCGTCGACAGCCTGAAAAAAGAGCTTGCAGGCATCAGGACGGGCCGCGCATCCTTATCGATTTTCGAAGGAATAGTGATTGATTATTTCGGAACGCCGACCCCGATCAGTCATGTTGCGACATTAAGCGTGCCGGAAAGCAAAATGATAACGATCCAGCCCTGGGACCCGAAATTGATATCTGAAATCGAGAGGGCCATCCAGAAATCCGACCTTGGACTGAATCCGGGCAACGACGGAAAGATGATAAGAGTATCTATCCCCTCTCTTACAGAGGAGCGAAGAAAAGAGATCGTTAAACAGGTGCACAAAAAAGGCGAAGATGCCAAGATCGCTTTAAGAAATGTCCGCAGGGAGATCAACGACGAAGCAAAAAAACTTGAAAAAGAAAAACATATAAGCGAAGACGATACCAAGCGCGCCATCGAGGAGATACAGAAAACTACCGACACATATATCAAGAAAGTGGACGATGTGGTTTATCATAAAGAAACAGAAGTAATGGAGGTCTGACAGTACTTACTGATTCGTAAATTACAAATTAATAACTAAGGTAAAGGAGGACTTATGGCTTTACGCGTCGGCATTAACGGTTTTGGAAGGATTGGAAGAAACTTTTTCAGGATATGCTCTAAAGAACCTGCGATTGAAGTTGTGGGGATTAACGATCTTACTGACGCAAAGACATTGGCCCATATTTTACGTTACGACTCCGTTCACGGAATCTTTGACGCTGATATCCAGGTCAGGGAAAACAGCCTCGTTGTTAACGGAAAGGAAATCAGGGTCACAGCTTTAACTGACCCGGCCCAACTGCCGTGGAAAGACCTGAATGTAGACATAGTGCTTGAATCAACAGGCCGTTTTGTCGACAAAGCCGGGGCCTCAAAGCATATTGATGCCGGCGCAAACTGGGTCATTATATCCGCTCCCGCAAAAGAACCTGACGCCACGATATGCATGGGCGTCAATGAAGAGACCCTCGATATATCAAAACACAAGGTAATATCCAATGCGTCATGCACGACAAACTGTCTTGCGCCGATTGCAAAGGTCATTGACCAGAAGTTCACCATCAAGCGCGGCCTCATGACCACGATCCACGCATACACAAACGACCAGCGCATACTCGACCTCCCTCACAAGGATTTAAGGAGGACGCGTGCGGCAGCCCTTTCAATGATACCCACCACGACAGGGGCCGCAAAGGCAGTCAGTCTGGTCCTTCCCCATTTAAAAGGCAAGCTGGACGGTTTCGCAATGAGAGTGCCCACACCGAATGTCTCCGTAGTTGACCTGGTCGCAGACGTTGGAAAAGAGGTGACCGCGGAATCAGTGAATGCAGCGCTGAAAGAGGCTGCGGCAGGCCCGCTCAAAGGTATATTGCAATACTGTGACGAGCCGCTTGTGTCAATAGATTTCAACGGCAATCCGCATTCATCCATAGTTGACGCAGCGCTTACCAAGGTAATGGACGGCAATATGGTAAAAGTCCTGTCATGGTACGACAACGAGTGGGGATACAGCACCCGTCTCAAAGACCTGATGCTTTATATTGAAAAGAAGAGGTAGGCCAAGTTATGGAAAACAGTCATTCCATTCCCATTAAAGGGGTCCTGAACAAACTCTCCATAAGAGATCTGGGCATCAGGGGCAAGAAGGTCTTTGTCCGTGTGGATTTTAACGTGCCCCTGGATGAGAACCATAATATAACAGATGACAGGAGAATACGTTCCGCGCTGCCTACCATCAATTACGCAATTGACGAAGGCGCCAAAATAATAATCGCCTCGCATCTTGGAAGACCCAAAGGTAAAGTCGACAAGCGATACGGACTTTCGTCCGTATCGAGAAGACTGCAGCGCCTTATCAAAAAGGAAGTGAAGTTCCTCCCGGACTGTATCGGACCCGATACGGAGGCCGCAGTCGCAAATATGTCCGACGGGGACATAATACTCCTTGAAAACCTGAGGTTCCACCCGGAAGAAGAAAAGAATGACGAAGAGTTCAGCAGAAAGCTGTCAAAACTCGCCGACTACTACGTAAATGATGCCTTTGGTGCGGCCCACAGGAGTCATGCATCGATAACCGGGATAACGAAATTTCTGCCTGCCGCCGCGGGGTTCCTGCTTCAAAAGGAGATAGAATACCTGCAGGGCGTCACCACTCATCCGGTCAGGCCCTTTGTCGCGATACTCGGCGGGGCAAAGGTCTCGGGCAAGATAGACGTTATAAAAAATCTCGAAAAAAAGGTCGACAAAGTCATTGTGGGCGGTGGCATGGCCTTCACCTTTTTAAAGGCCATGGGATACAACGTCGGCGACTCGCTTGTGGAAAATGATATGCTCAACCTTGCCAATGAAATAATAAAGAGCGTCACGTCAAAAGGGATCAAATTCTATCTGCCGGTTGACTGCGTTATCGCCCAAAGTATCGAGCCGGGGGCCGAGACAAAACTCGTCACGGCACAGGAGATACCCAATGGATGGAAGGCCGTTGACATAGGCCCCGCATCGGTCAAACTCTTCTCGGAGGCACTGGAAAGCGCAAAGACGATCCTGTGGAACGGTCCGATGGGCGTATTTGAAGTGGACGCCTTTTCACGCGGCACATTCGCTATAGCGCACGCGGTTGCCGACGCTTACGCGCTTACAATCGTAGGCGGTGGAGATACGGACCTTGCGGTAAGCAGGGCGGGTGTTGCGGAGAGCATCTCTTTCATCTCTACAGGCGGAGGCGCGGCCCTTGAGCTTCTTGAGGGAAAAGAACTGCCGGGGCTCATGGCATTGACGGACAAGTAGAAAAATTTTAGAAATTAATTTTTCCTCCTCATGTGCCGCTCTATCTCCCTTTTAGCTTCTTTTTCTTTTATCGATTCTCTTTTTTCGTATTGCCTCTTGCCTTTTGCGAGGCCTATCTCAACCTTTGCCTTCCCGTTTTTAAAATAAATCTTGAGCGGCACAAGGGTGAAACCCTTCTGGCTTATATTCCCCCAGAGCCTGTCTATCTCCTTTCTGTGAAGGAGCAGTTTTCTGGTCCTCAATGGGTCATGGTTTTGAATGTTGCCGTGAGTGTAAGGGCTGATATGACAATTCAGGAGGAACGCCTCGCTGTTTTTAATAACGGCATAGCTGTCCTTAAGATTGGCCTTGCCGTCTCTGAGAGACTTCACCTCGGTGCCGAGAAGCGAAATCCCGGCTTCATAAGTCCCCTCAATATGGTAATCATGATATGCCTTCCTGTTCGTGGCAACAACTACATTTTCCATCATAGAGAGGATAACCTACGTTACTCCGCAAGTCAATATTGGAACCAGGGGGATTCTTCACTGCGTTCAGAACGACATGTGCCTGAATGCAATTTGCACAGCCGGTCCTTAAAAACCGAACAATTCCAGGAAGCAGGTCATCAAATCAATAGAACCGGAGCCCTGGCAAAAGGAAAATAAACTAAGGATAAGCGCCCCCATGACAACCAGGAGGACCAGCACAGGTTTTTTCAGACCTTTTTTCTCTGTCACGGGTATTGAAAAGCCGGTTGCGGACTCCTTCCTGACCGGTTGGTATATTTCCGTCCATTTATTATTATGTCCGGTACCGGCGCTGCCGGGTCCCCTGCCTAATGGTTGTACGGTGTCCGCAGCAGGTTTTTCAGGTCCTTTTACCGGGGCATTTCCGCTTAAGGATGCGGCCTGCTTCATTCTCTCCAGACTTTTGAGTTTTATCTTGTAATGAAAGATCGCTTTTGATAATCCCATTCCTTCGGCAATTTCATTGACATCATCGATATCTACTGCCGTTTTCCCTTTTTCAAATGCGGCGTTGAGGCACCTGTCACATAATGAATTGATTACACGGGGCGTGTTCCCTGAGCTAAAGGCGAGGTCCAACGCTTCCCACCCGGTATCTGAAAATATGGAAGGGAGCCCCCCGGCCACCCGGATGCGATGTGAAACATATTCACGTATTCTCTCGCCCTTCATCTTTCCCATAATCTCAAGGGTCGCTATGCGCTGTCTGAGGGGCTCCATCTCCGGCCTGTTGATCGTTTCCAGCAATTCCTCCTGGCCCAGTAAAAGTATATGGAGGAACTTGGTCGGGCCTTCCTCAAGATTGTTCAGCAGACGAATGCCGTTGATGAGCGCATCGTCCGCCATCAGGTGTGATTCATCTATTATAAGAAGGCATTTGCCGCCTTCAGAATTGATCTTCAAAAGGGCATCCTTAATGTCCCTTAAAAGAAATACCTTCTCGGATGACGAAGGTGTAAGACCGAGTTCCTGGGCTATAAACAGAAAAAGCTCTATACTGTTTCCCGGCGGCACGGCCATCCAGATAAGTTTCACTGCATCAGAAAAATCGGATTTTATCATTTGACTCAGGGTTGTCTTGCCTGACCCTATAGGCCCTGCTACTACCATCAACCCCCGGCCTGCCCGTAAAGAATCTTCTATCCGGCTGCGTACCCGCGCATGGTCCCCCTCATCGAAAAAAAATGCGGGATCAGGCACATTCTCAAATGGCAGCATTTTAAGACCGAAGTGTTTAGTGTACATATTATCTCAAAACTCCTTGTCCTTCGGGGATGAACGTTGCCTCATCCCGTCGGTATTTAACACACCTTAATCTGTTTCATCAGAAAGGCATTTGATAACAGTTGTTCTTGACTATGATAACACCTGATACTGTAAAAAATACAATGGAAGCCCGCAGGCCGGCATCCCGATTTCCTCAATGAAAATATTATAAAATGCAGAGGCACGAGCAAATTGCCTGTTCGGTCACCCCGGTCCCATCGTAAAAAATGGCGCGTGATTGGAGGTGAATATGGGGGGGTCTTTTTTTAATATCTCAGAGACTGCCCTGTTTCTTTTAAACTCCCTGTCAATGAACCCCCTTACCTGTTTCCTGCCCCACCCTTTCGGATGCAGGAAGTCCGCGTAAAGTGAAAGGTCTCCTTCGTAAAAGTCGCCGGTCGTGAATTTCCCCGCTTCCGGTCCGCGGACCGGCATATTGAATATAGCAAGATTCAGGAAACCGATTTCGTCCCTGTGACTGACGACAAATTCAAGGGTCTTCCGCGCTTCTGAAAGGGACTCTGCAGGGGTGCCGAAGAGGAGATAGACATACGCGGCAATCCCTGCCTTCTTCAGTGTCTTTAAAGCCAGAGACGCTGTCCCGAGATCGGTCCCCTTCTCCAAACGGTCGAGCACTCCCTGATCTCCTGATTCAAGGCCGAGCTTGAGCATCACACACCCTGACTTTTTTAAAGACATGCAAAAATCCATATCTGCAAGCAGCCTGCTGATACGCGCAAAACCATACCACGGGACGCCTAACGGCTTACCGGTCAGTTTCTCTAAGAGCGCGGGGCTTATGGCGTTGTCCAGGAAATGGACCATGACAGGGTTTGTTTTTGCAATAAGGCCCTCGAGATCACACATCACTTTTTCAGGAGGCAGCGGTATATACGGATTGCCCTCGGCCCTTTCGGGACAGAATGTACATTTGTTCCAGTAGCAGCCGCCTGAAGCACTGTAAGGCAGGATAAAATTGGGGGACAGGTAATTTTCCAGAAGGAAGAGATCATAACACGGCATGAAATGTTCTTCCTGAATATCATTTATTCCCAGGAGCGAAAGCAGCTTATTTTCCCCGGGCCCTGCAACGAGGTGGTCCACCAACCCTTTGAACGGATTTTTCCATTCCGGACCTTTCATCCAGGATGTCACAAGTCCTCCGCCCACTACGATGGTTATTCCGGGGAATTCTTTTCTCAACAAGCCAAGCATCGCAAATGTGCACAGGGCCTGGCTTAAATAATTCAGGGAAAATCCGACAACTGAAGGATTTTCTCTCTGAACAAGGGCCAAAAGCCTTTTCCTGAAATACGGATAAAAAGGATTAAACTCCGGATTTTCAGCCGCTCTTAGCAGGTCACTACTCCTCAGGGGAGAAAGTTCATGATGATGGAAATCCGCGAGGCCCACGGTGAAACCATTATCCACGGACATCTCAACGGCGCGGTCCAGATCAATGACAGCGCGTTTGTAGCGGTCTATTGAGTGATACGTCTTCCGGTCTTTCAGCGAGGCATAATTTTTGGAACGATCGCGAAATGCGCGGGCGGTCCATTTGTCGGAGGGGGTGCGGGTCTGCCGCAGACCGTTTATCGAATAAAGAAGCGCCTCCATGTTCGCATCGAGGACCTCATGCCTGACGTTATAATGCTTGAGCGCTCCTGAAAGTCTTGCCAGCCCTGCGGGCGGCTCACACGGCTTTGCTACGGGTGGGTAAATGAGTATCATCAGTCATCTGATTTTAGCAGTTCAGTGCAAAAAACTGTATATAAAATTGCTATAATACGGTATCATATACGGGCCTTAAATTTATATTAAACTTCAGGGAACGCCATTTGAACAGTTTAAACTCGTTCAAACAGTTTCCGAGGTTCACAATTAATAATGGAAAGCAAAAAAATAAGACAACTGTTTCTCGATTTCTTTAAAGAAAAAGGCCATGAGATTGTCCCAAGCTCCCCGTTGCTGCCGAAAGATGATCCGACGCTCCTCTTCACCAATGCAGGCATGGTACAATTCAAATCCGTCTTCCTCGGCGAAGAGACCAGGCCGTACAGGCGTGCGGTCTCAGCGCAAAAATGCCTTCGCGCCGGCGGCAAGCATAATGACCTTGAAAACGTAGGCAGGACTGCGCGTCACCATACATTTTTTGAGATGTTGGGCAATTTTTCCTTCGGCGATTATTTCAAAAAAGAAGCGACTGCATGGGCGTGGGAATTGTTGACCGAGTGGTATAAACTTCCGGCTGACAAGCTCTACATCACTGTTTATGAAAAAGACGATGAAGCCGCGGAGATATGGAAGGACCATGTAGGCATACCCGCCGAAAGGATTTACAGGCTTGGCGAAAAGGACAATTTCTGGCAGATGGGAGACACGGGTCCCTGCGGGCCGTGTTCTGAAATACTGATCGACCAGGGCGCTGAATTGAGCTGCGGCAAGCCGACATGCGCGGTGGGCTGCGACTGCGACAGGTATCTTGAGATATGGAACCTCGTCTTTATGCAGTATAACAGGGACTCATCCGGACAATTGACCCCCTTGCCGAAACCGAGCATCGATACCGGGATGGGGCTTGAAAGACTGTCCGCGGTGCTTCAGGGCAAACACAATAATTTCGACACAGACCTTTTCATGCCCATAATCAGGACGGTTGAAAAAATCTCCGGCAAAAAATACGGCATTGACTCTTCAACGAATGTATCCATGCGTGTCATAGCGGACCATATCAGGTCAGCGGCTTTTGTTATTTCAGAAGGACTGTTCCCTTCAAATGAAGGCAGGGGATATGTGCTGAGAAGGATTATCAGAAGGGCTGCACGGCACGGCTTTATGCTTGGCATCGAAGGACCTTTTCTCTACAGTTTACTGGATACAGTGAATGAGATCATGTCCGGACCGTATCCCGATCTCCCTGAGACCACGGAGAGAAACAAAAAAGTACTGGAACTTGAAGAGGAGAGGTTCGCGCATACCCTTTCTTCAGGAATGGGGATATTGAATAAACTCATGGACGATTTGAAGTCATCGGGAAAAGATACAATCCCCGGTGCGGAGCTTTTTAAACTTTACGACACCTTCGGTTTCCCGGCCGACCTTGCTCAGGACATCGCTGAAGACAATAAATTCGCGATAGACCTGAAAGGCTTCAACGATGAAATGGAGCTTCAGAAGACGCGCGCGCGGGCCTCATGGGTTGGAGAAGAGGAAGTTGCAGGTGTTTACCGTGAGATCAAAAAACAGTACGGCGCTACCGTATTTTCAGGTTATGAGACATTGCATTCGGATTCTTCAGTAAACGCAATTTTAAAAAACGGCGCGCCGGTTGAAGAAGCACGGGAGGGCGACGAGGTAGAGATCATATTGGACAAAACCCCTTTCTACGGGGAATCAGGCGGCCAGGTGGGCGATAAAGGGAAGATAAAAGCCGCCGGACTGATGGTAGAAGTGCTGGACACAAAAAGATTCAGTGATATACTTATTCATAACGCCGCTGTAAAGAAAGGAACCATCGGAAAGGGCATGACCGTTTCAGCGGTTGTTGATGAAGAGAGAAGAAAAGCGATCATGCGCAATCACACGGCAACACACCTGCTTCATGCGGCATTAAGGGCTGTTCTGGGCGACCACATCAAACAGGCTGGTTCGCTTGTGACGCCTGACAGGCTCAGGTTCGACTTTACGCATTTTTATGCCATGGATGAGAAGGAAATCGGTGAGGTTGAAGAGATGGTCAATGAACAAATATTTAAAAACCTGACCGTGCATAAATCAACATCAACCATTGATGACGCTATTTCCAGAGGAGTCACAGCCCTCTTTGGTGAAAAATACGGGGAAACGGTGAGAGTTGTGCAAGCGGGAGATTTCTCCGCCGAGCTGTGCGGCGGGACCCACAGTGACGCGACCGGCGAGATAGGGTTGTTCAAGATAACCTCGGAGGGAAGCGTTGCAGCGGGGATAAGGAGAATAGAGGCTGTCACGGGTTTCCCGGCCATTGAGTTTTATAAAACGCGGGAGATTGAATTAAGAAAGGCCGCGGGTCTGCTCAAGGTCCCTGAACAAAAGGTATCGGAAAGGGTCGAGAAGATCATAGGGGAATTAAAACAGCAGGAGAAAGAGCTTGAGAAATTCAAACAGAAAGCGGTCAGGGGTAAAGTTGACGCGGTCCTTGAAAGCATCGTATTGATAGATAACATAAAGGTCCTCGCCCAAAAAATTGACGGTCTCGACATGAAAGCCCTCAGAGACCTCGCGGACACGGTGAAAAACAGAATAGGCTCAGGCGTTATTTTACTTGCATCCTCACTTGACGGACAGGCGTATTACGTGTCAGCGGTTTCAAAGGACCTGACTTCACGTTTCAATGCCGGAGAAATCCTCAAGACTGTCACCGGCGGCAAAGGCGGCGGAAGACCGGACATGGCGCAGGGCGGGACAAAGGATGTCGAAGGGATAGAAAAGGCGGTCGGCTTGGTAGTGGAGATAGTTAAAGAAAAAGAAAAACAGTAGTAAGTAGCAGGTAGTTAGTAGTTAAGGGATTCCGGGTCCCCCCTAACTACCAACTACTAATTAAAAAAGGGAGGGCAACATGACTTTTAATGAGCTCATACACAAGACCGTAATGGCAGGGCTTGGCATTCCTGAAAAGATGAAAGAGATGGTTGATGATCTTGTGAAGAAAGGCGAGCTGAGCGAATCCCAGGGCGCAAAGCTTGTGAAGGAGTGGTCTGATAAGGCGGGTAAGACCGGTGATGATATCAGCAATAGCATGTCTGAACTTATAAACAAAACCCTTGAAAAAATGAACATACCTGCAAGAGACGAGGTTGAAAAGCTGGAAAGGAAAGTAACGGCCCTCACCGCGAGGGTGAAGAAGCTTGAAGGGGTTTCGGGAGAGTAATCCCGTAGGGGCGGTTTAAAACCCGCCCCTACCATTTGGTTTCCAATAATCATCTTAGATTGATTGAACGAATGGCTATCACGAATCTCGTAAGATACTGGCAGACGTATAAGAACATCAAGCGCATAAGGCATATCGTCAATGTATTCCTCAGACACGGATTCGGGCAGTTTATAGAGCGGGTAAATCTACAGCGTTTTGTCCCTCTCAGCAAGAGGTTCAAATTTTTCAGCAAGTGGGAAAAAGTCGAAAAACACACCATACCTGAAAGACTGCGAATGGCCTTCAGCGGGCTGGGGCCGTCCTTTATAAAGCTTGCCCAGATTCTTTCTTCGAGGCCGGACCTTATCACCGGTGAATATGCCGAGGAATTTAAAAAGCTTCAGGATAAAGTCCCCCCCTTTTCTTCAGAAAAGGCAGTCCAGATTATCGAGTCAGAGCTCAGGGTAAATCTGGAAGACGTGTTTTCGGATTTTGATGAGATCCCTGTTGCAGCGGCCTCAATAGCGCAGGTCCATTATGCCACACTCAAGACCGGCGAAAAAGTAATCGTCAAGGTCCAGCGGCCGGATATACGGCAAATTATTCAGGACGACTTGACCATTTTGAGCGCCATAGCCCGTCTCATGGTGAAATACATCCCTGAAAGCAGGCTCTTTGATCCTGAGGGGATTGTAAATGAATTCTCAAAGACGGTGAGGAAGGAGCTGGATTTTGTCGCGGAAGCGAAAAATGCTCAGCGCTTCAAGAGGAGCTTTACCGGGGACCAGGACATCTGCATCCCCACGATATATTCACACCTGCTGACCGAGAAGGTAATAGTGATGGAGAGGTTTGAAGGCGTGAGGATAGATGATATAGGCGGCATTGACGCATTAGGAATAAACAGGCGCGAACTCGCCCAAAAGGGAGTGAACGCCTATTTCAAGATGATTTTTGAAGACGGGTTTTTCCACGCAGACCCGCATCCCGGCAATATCTTTGTCATGCCTGACGGCAAGATCGGCCTAATGGACTTCGGGATAGTCGGATGGCTGGCCCCGGACATCATGGAAAGCATCGCTGGCGCCTTCCTCGCCCTCTACAAAAGAAAGTTCGACGACCTTATCGATGCGTATCTGGAGCTTGGTGTTGTGGCGGGGGATGTTGATATTGAAGAATTCAGGAGGGAGCTGAAAGCCGACCTCGTTGAAATTCTTGAACCTCTGTATGACCTCACCATTTCCGAAGTGAATTTTCCCGAATATCTTGAGCTGCTCACCCATCTTGTTATCAAACACGGACTCAAGGTGCCATCCGAGCTTATGCTGATAAACAAAACCATCCTGATCCTCGATAACATCGGCAGGCAGCTCGACCCGGGCTTCAACGCAGTTACCGCAGCCGCGCCGTACGCGGCAAAGCTTGTAAAGAGACGGTTGAGTCCCAAGAGCATATTCGAGAAGACGAAGGACAATCTTCTGGATATGCATCACATGCTTCTTGACATGCCTAAACAGATCAACAGGCTTTTAAGGAAGTCTCTCAGAGATGAAGTGGGCATAAATATTAATCCGATAGGAATGGACAAATTAATAAGAGATATAGACCGTTCCAGCAACCGCCTTGCGTTCAGCATCATTGTCGCTGCCATTATCGTAGGGTCGTCCGTGCTGATCCAATCCAATGTCGGGGGCAAGATACTTGGAATGCCGACGGTAGGGGCGATAGGTTTTCTTGTGGCCTTTGTGCTTGGGCTGGGGCTGCTGATCTCCATAATAAGGTCCGGAAGGCTTTGAAAAAGATTACATAGATAACTGCGATTGCAAGGGCTGATAAATCTTCATAATCTGCGTAATCAGACATGATAAGATCATGTAAGGAGGGAAAAGCTATGACGACAGAGGAACTTGGAAAATTCTGTGACCAGGAATTCGGCAACATAGACAGGGTCATGGAGGAGCTTTTTTCACTATACAAACCTGAAAAGCCGGAATACTCCCTCGCCGAACAGGCGGCAGTAGCGGCTTTCATAGTGAACATATACAGCGGGATCGAAAAAGTACTGAAGCAGATGCTCATTTACGACAGGCTCGACGTACACGACTCTCCGGAATGGCACGAGAAGGTGCTGAAGAAGGCCGGTGAGATAGGCATATTGCCGCCGGACCTCCTGCAGGTATTATCAAATTACCTCTCCTTTCGCAATTACTTTATTTATGCATATGTCTTCAACATCAAATGGGAAAACATGAAGGCGCTGGCCGATGCAGTCAGGGATGTTATTGGGAAGGTCAAATCAGAGGTCAACGAATATATCCAGATGATTTAGATCTGATTAATTCAGGGTTATACGACACCTTTAAAAAGGGAGTAGGGGATAGGGAGTAAATAAGAAAAGACAAAAACGGTCTGAAGCAAAAATGTAATTATGCTGTTTGTCGATTATTGAAATTCAGAAACAGGCTGCCATGTCTGATTAAAGGTCTTTCCGATGGCGAATAAACTCAGGAAAATAGTAAGCAATGAACTCTTTGAATGGATGCGGGAGATAAGAAGGACCATCCACCAGCAGCCGGAATTGGGTTTCAGGGAAGAGAAGACTTCTGCCCTTATATCAGGCTTTCTGGAACAGCTCGATATAAAACATAAGACGGGCATTGCCAAAACCGGAGTGGTGGGGAAGATCATTGTCGATAAGAAAGCGCCCACTGTGGCGCTGAGGGCTGACATGGACGCCTTACCCGTAATCGAGAGTACAGGCCTGACGTTTTCTTCAAAGACGCCGGGCGTAATGCATGCATGCGGGCATGACGGTCATGTTGCGATCATGCTGGGGGCTGCTGCGATTTTAAAGAAAAACCCGCCCGATGGAAACGCAGTATTTATTTTCCAGCCGTCTGAGGAGAGCGAAGGCGGCGCCCGTCCCATGATCGAAGAGGGGGCGCTCAAGGGAGTGGACATGATCTTCGGAGGGCATATAGAGCCGGACTTCAATATAGGTGAAATCGGTATAAAGACAGGGCTCCACACATCGTATACCGATGCCTTTGAAATACGGATTACGGGCAAAGGTGGCCATGCCGCAAGGCCCCATGAAACCATCGATGCCGTTGTTATTGCAAGCCGGCTGGTAATGGATCTTCAAACCATTGTCTCGCGGGAAACAGACCCCTTTTCTCCGGTCGTGATCACTGTCGGATATATAAATGCGGGAACAGTACACAACGTAATTGCCGAAAAGGCGACTTTAAAGGGCACGATAAGAACAATCGACGAATTGACAAGATCACAGATGATCGACAGGATCAGAAAAACCGCCTCGTCTTTATCGTTACTTCACGGCGCTGATATTCAGGTTGTGCTCTTTCCCGGTTACCCGCCTGTCATAAACGAAGAGAAGGCCACTGAATTGGCAAGAGACGCGGCAGTAGACCTGCTTGGGGAGAAAAATGTCGTTTCAATTCCGCTGCCCGGTCTCGGGGGAGAAGATTTTGCTTATTACCTGCACAAGGTCCCTGGGTGTTTTGTCAGGCTGGGCGGAGCGCGCAAGGGGGCCGAAATAGTGGAGTCGCACAGCCCGAGATTTGATTTTGACGAAGAGGTGCTGAGAGTAGGTGCCGCCTATTTTTCCGAGCTTGTGAGGTATGCGTTGAAGAAATTGCGCAGGGATGGACAGGTCAGGAATTAAATAGCCCAGTGCTCAGATACCTGTCGCCGCGGTCCGGGAAGATTACCACGACCTTTTTGTCTTTACCCAATTTCCTTGCGACCTTTAAAGCCGCCCATGCTGCAGCGCCTGAGGAAATGCCCGCGAGTATCCCTTCTCTTTTTGCCAATTGACGGGCTGTCGATGCGGCGTCATCATCGGTAACTGTAATTACCTCGTCATAAATTCCGGTATTGAGCACTCCGGGGAAGAAACCGGCCCCTATGCCGGCTATTTTGTGAGGGCCCGGATTCCCTCCGGACAGAACAGGTGATGCCGCGGGTTCCACGGCAGCTATCCATATATCGGGCTTAGATGACCTTAAGGCCTCGCCTACTCCTGTAATTGTTCCACCCGTTCCAACGCCCGCAACAAAACCATCGATATTTGTCCCAAGCGCTTCCATGATTTCAACCGCCGTCGTTTTCCTGTGGACCTCGGGATTGGACGGATTTTCAAACTGCATAGGCATAAAATAGCCGGGGTTTTTTTTCAAAATTACCTCGGCTTCTTCCACCGACCCCATCATGCCCCTTGCTCCCGGTGTTAAAACGAGCTCGGAGCCAAAGGCCTGAAACATCTGCCTTCTCTCCAGGGACATGGTCTCAGGCATCGTCAGGATAAGCCTGTATCCCTTGACAGCGGCAATCATGGCAAGTCCTATTCCGGTGTTGCCGCTTGTAGGCTCAATGATGGTCCCGCCGGGGGCCAATCGCCCATCTCTTTCGGCGGTCTCGACCATAGACAATGCGATCCTGTCTTTAACGGAACCGCCGGGGTTAAAGCCTTCCAGTTTTGCCCATATCTCGGCGTCTCCTGGCTCAGGGATATGATTGAGCTTCACGATTGGGGTGTTGCCTATCAGATTCAGAATGTTTGGCTGCGCTTGCATATCTATCTGCCCTATTTAAGTTTCCTGTAATATCCACTGCCTGTGCAGGCCTTGCACAGGGTTTTGCCGTCCAAAATAATCTCTCTGTTGTCCTGCACGGATTCCCCGCATTTTTCGCAGATCACCCGTTTCAACGGCCTTCCCGGCATGTCTTCCCTGGGTATCTCGACCGAAACTTTTTCCCAGGAAAAAAGCTCTTCATCCGGCATGACCTTGTAAGCGGAGGTTTGGGCCTGGTATTTGTCTTCGATTTCCGGAAAATAATTCTTGGCCAATGACTTGGATTCTTCCTTTGCCAATATCCTTACGGCCTCTCCCGTACTAAGGTTTACGAAGGTGGCCGCCATTTTTCCGTAATCAACGAGCTTCATCGTCCTCTTTCCGGCGCTGCATCCTGTGACTGACTGGATTGCATCAGTTGCGCACCTGTCTATTTCTACATATACAATAAGTTTTTTTTTGTCTTTGCCCCTGGGGTCATTTATACCGACTTGCCTGAGTCCGAACATGCTCATCCTGACACCGAGGACCTGTCCGGGACAAAGGTGTCCGTGCACCTTTACGGATTCGTCAAGCAAATTTTCGAAATTAAAGTCGCTCACGTAGATCTCCTTTTTTTCAATTCAATTTACTATCTATGGCACAGTTATGTCAATTAAAAGGGCTGTAATTATCCATCGCCCTGGCTATTTCACTTTACGTAATAAAAAAGAATGACAGCGCCGAATACGATCCGGTATACGGCAAAGGAGTCAAAGGTATGTCTTGTGACAAACCCGAGAAATGCCTTTATAACAAACAACGCCGAAAAAAATGAGACAATGAACCCGACCGCGAAGACGGGTAAATCGTTAACCGTTAAAGTGTGAAAGGTCTTTAACAGGTCATACGATGTAGCGGCGAACATGGTGGGGATCGCAAGGAAGAAGGAGAATTCCGTGGCGACTTTCCGCTCCAGTCCGAAGCACATGGCGCCCATTATTGTTGCGCCGGCCCTCGAAACCCCGGGGAAAAGCGACAGGGTCTGCGCCAGTCCGACTCCCAATGCCTGCTTGAAAGATATATCATCCACATCCCTGACCGCCGATTTTTTTATGACCCTTTCAATCACAAGTATGGCAATGCCGCCGACTATAAGCGCAAAGGCAACGGTCCTGGCAGTGAATAAGTAACGTTTTATCAGGGAATGAGTGAGCAGTCCCAAAAATGCGGCGGGGAGGAACGCTATCAGGAGGTTTAACAGGAAGCGGTTTGTCTTTTTCGTGCCGATACCTTTTATTGTAGATGATACCTTTTCACGATACATCCAAACCACTGCCAGGATTGCGCCGAGCTGTATAAACACTTCGAAAGTTTTTGCAGCATCACCGGTAAAATTTATGAGATCGCCCGCAAGTATGAGGTGACCGGTTGAAGATACGGGTAAAAATTCCGTAATGCCTTCAACTACACCGAGTATTGTTGCCTTAATAATTTCCGCATTCATTGAATGTCTCTCAAATAACTGCAGGTCCGCTTACGCATTGTAACAGTTTATGGTTTGCAGTTTCCAGATATCGGAAAGAGTTCACCTATTAATTTTAAGGTCCTTTTGCTAAACTTTCCTTGCGATGACAAATAATTCCGACCAGAAGCCTCCTGACGAAAAAGAGAATAAGAGGGAATTCTTACGCTATCTTGGCGTGGCAAGCACCGTCGGGATAAATTTCGTTGCCAGCACGTTCATCGGTTTTGCAATCGGGCATTGGGTGCTTGATAAATATTTGGATACATCCCCCTGGTTTACCATAATTTTCCTCCTGTTGGGGATTGCGGCCGGGTTTAAATATTTGTTCAGGATCGCATCGCGGGGATACGACGATAAAGATGGAAATTCTGAAAGGGGTAATTAAAAAAAGCGTTTTTATTGCTGTGCCTGCAGCCGCGCTTTCAGCCCTTATCGAAGCCCGGGGACTGCCGTTGGGGATATTGCTTGGGTGTCTGTTCGGGATACTGAATCTCAGGGCGCTGATAAAAAATGTTAAGGGACTGGTCGGACCGGAGCAAGCTGCGGCAAAGGTTGTAATTTCAAGCTTCATACGATTATCGGCGCTTGTTGCTGCAATTTTCATGCTTCTGTATTACAACATCGTCAATATATTCGGCTTGCTTATAGGGTTTACGGTGGTGTTCGCGGCCATCCTTATTGAGGGATGGAGGACCGGGAAGGCGAAATCTTCTTAGTTTTTCAGGGACAGCATTTTTTCTTTTGTTGTAAGTGCAAAGACGTTTATTCCTGTCTTATTTTTGAATTCGGACAAATAGCTTTTTCCGGAAGCATCAATTTCCTGTCTGTCAACACCGATTATTACAGCTCTGACGGACAACCCTTTAAAACCGGAGAGCATATTTATCGCTTCATACTTGGTCCCGCCGTCTGTAAAGACATCGTCAAGTATCAGTACGGATTTCGCTTTCGAGAGATCGAATCCAACGAAATTTCCACCTTCCGCATGGTCTTTCGGGACCTTTCTGTTATAAGCAATAGGCAGAGATATGCCGTATTTTTCATAAAGGCCGATGCTCACAGCGATAGCGATATTTATGCCTTTGTAGGCAGGACCGAACAATACATCCACATTTTGCAGGGAATTTTCTACTATGAAATCCGCAAAGAATTTGCCAAGCTCAATTAATTCCTTACCGTATACTATCTGGCCAAAGTCAAAGAATACCGGAGATTCTTTGCCGCTTTTCAAAATAAAATGACCAAATTTTACCGCATTGGTATCAGCTAAAAAGCGTGTGAAGTCATTTGTGTTGTCCGGCAAGTCATCCCTCTTCTGCTGTTGATATTAAATGACAGAAATAATTTCAGAACTCAGACATATTAATAAAAATGTCCATAAAATACAACTTAATAATTAATCGTTAGAGGACAGAAGGGTAAGGCTGCAGGATCAATCTCAGGGTTTTCTCCCCAGCCTTCTTCTATAAAAAAACAGAGCGGTACACCCTGAACCTACTAAAAGTATAGTCGATGGTTCGGGAACGTTTGCCGGAACCTCGGTCAGCAGATGTATATTATCGTTGCCGCATTCCATGACCCAATGCAAAGATAATAGCTCCCCGCCGGTCAACCCTATGAGAGAAGTATCGATGATTGCCTCAATCGCATAATGCCCTTCGCCAAAGGGAGCATAGCTGAAATTGTCCCCAAGCGCTGCCGCGTTATCATATTCGGCAACTGCCCAGGGGTCTGAAATGCCGTCCCAGTCTTCATAATTGTTGTTGTAATTCCATGCCCTGGGATTTTCCCAAACCAGATTGCCGCTTAAAAGCTTGCCTACTCCCGGCGTTGGTGTGTGTGTGCTGTGAATATTAGTTGTACGTGTCGAGATTGCGTACTCATAAGTGCCGTCACCGCCCAAATCAATACCTAAATCGCCGGGATCATACCAGTATTTTTCGAGACTACGGCTCCAGTCATAGCTGCCATAAAGGGGATTATTATACCTCCACGGATCTTTTGATCCTTCTTGTGGAAGGCCGGTGACAATTGCTATGTACATCCTGGAATTTTTAAAACCTATATAAGCTGCCTCTGTATCAAACGGTTGTCCTCCCCAGCCCGGACTAACAAAACCAGGACCTGTTCCTGTGTAATCTTCTGAAGTCCACGCAACATTGGAGGGCCCTTGCGTCGGCTGCCAGTTGCCGGGAGAAACTCCCCAGTCATTCAAAAAGAGAGTTGATGCGCTTGCGGAAGGCTGAAAGCCTGCTGACAAAATTATCGCTATAATTAAAACCAGGCAACCTCTTCTGATATTTTTCATTTGCAATCCTCCATTGATATTTGATATATCAGATATAACTCTTGCAATTATTTTGCCAGAACCTAACCTATTGAAATTATATGTTTCTTGTTTTTTGTAACCCCAATGAGTGTAAATGATAGCGACATAGCTGTAAGAATCTTCGTCACTCTTGGCAATCTCTGACATCATACGGCCCCCTTTCTTTTCTCATTTGGCATTTGACATGAAGAAGTCCATATTTTAAACTTCATAAACGATTTATCAGGAAAGCAACGAGTCAATGGACAAGTCTGCAAAAGACCCTGCAAAAATACAGGCCATGTTTTCAACGATAGCCCCACGCTATGATCTCCTTAACAAGGTGTTAAGCCTGGGCATTGATGGGTACTGGAGAAAGGTTGCAGTCAATCAAATGCCCAGGACCGGGGGTGGCCTGCGTTTCCTCGACGTTGCGACCGGCACATGCGATGTAGCGCTCGAAATAGTGAAAAGATGCCCCGATGCAAAAGTTGTCGGTGTCGATTTCAGCAAAGGCATGCTCAGGCTTGGGAAAGAAAAAGTCCAAAAAGCAGGCCATCAGGACAGAATAGAGCTCCGCTTTGCCGATGTCGTTTCCCTCCCTTTTGAAGACAATGCCTTTGATGCCTCAATCATAGCGTTCGGCATCCGTAATGTTCAGGAGTATAAAAAAGGTATTTCGGAAATGGGCAGGGTTGTCAAAAGCGGCGGCAAGGTAGTTATTCTGGAATTTACCAGTTTGCAGAACCCTTTTTTCAGGTTGCCGTATCGCTTCTACATTACAAAAGTGCTCCCTTTCATAGGCGAGATCGTATCGGGGAAAAAGGGCGCTTATAAATATCTTCCTTCTTCGATGCTCGAGTTTCCCGGGCCTGAGGAGTTAAAAAAGGCAATGGAAGAAGCGGGACTGCGGGATGTAAAATATTACAGATTGACACTCGGCGTCGTTGCCGTGCATGTAGGCACCAAATAGTAAGATCGAATCAATCCATCTTTCCTGCAAGAGATTTCCAGTTACAGGAATGAAGCTCTTTCACCATCCTGTGAAAGGTCCCGGTCTCGATGACCCTGATGCGCTCGGATTCCTTTTCCACTCCGTAGAAAGGGAGCATGATGAAAAATGCCTGGTCTACATATTTCTTGACCGGGTCCATCACATCATAACGTCTTGTGTAAAAGGGGTCTTCACTTTCTTCGCAGGGCTTGCCAAAGACATTGAACTGCCTGCATGCCATCGGCCTTACAGAATGCACGGAACATATCCCTTCAACAAGAAATGGACAGGGGTCATCTTTACTGTAAGCTTCAAGCTGTCTTATTAAGGCCTCACGGACAGTACCGGCTGCCTTCTCCGTCACATACCATGAGATACCCACCAATTCCAGCGGATATACCGGGATGTCTTTGTGCGTGATGCAGCAATTTGAACAGCCCTTGCTGCAAGCAAGCTTCCTGCCTTTCTTCTGCTCTTCGGCGATTGCTTTAACGATACCCATGTCCACTATGGAATAAGCATCAAGGAGTAATTTAAGCCAGGGATGCTTCTTTTCGTCCGCCGGGAAAGAAAATCTTTGGGCCCTGGATGGGTCTTCCCTTTTATGGGTCTTTGCCTTTGACATTGTCCGGTAATTCATATGATAGAATAAACATGCGATGAAAGTCATAGTTGCCATGAGCGGCGGGGTTGATTCTTCAGTTGCTGCCTGTCTGCTGAAAAAAGAAGGGCATGAAGTAACCGGATTAAGCTTTGAACTTTGGGACAAAAGAGACCTGACCAACTCCAATATCTGCTGCTCCATCGAGACTATAGAGCTTGCAAAGTCCGTTGCGCATAAAATCGGGATCGAGCATCACACGGTAGATGTCCGGGATGCCTTTTACCGCCATGTGATCGAAAACTTCTGTACTTCCTATATGGAAGGAATTACTCCTAATCCCTGCATCCTTTGCAATAAGTTCATCAAGTTTGATTTCCTCCTGAAGAAGGCCGGGGAGCTGGGGGCGGATTTTATCGCAACGGGACATTATGCGAGGATTATCAAGGGGCAAGGGGTGAGCCGTCACCTGTTGCTGAAGGGCATTGACCCCAAAAAAGACCAGTCATATGTTTTATATGTTATGAAACAGGAGGAGCTTGCAAAAACCCTGTTCCCTCTCGGCGTGCTGACTAAAGACAAGACGCGGGAAATAGCAAAAGAACTCGGCCTTGCAACAGCTTTGCGCCCGGAGAGCCAGGAGATATGTTTTGTCGGAGATGAGAAGTACGTGGATTTCATAAAAGACGTTTCTCCAGAATCATTAAAGCCGGGACCTGTTATTGACATCGGGGGAAAAATTATAGGCGAACACAGGGGGATTGCATTTTATACGATCGGTCAGAGAAAGAGGCTTGGCATATCTTCCCTGAAACCTCATTATGTTGTCAGCATAGACCGTGCAAAAAATATCATCACCGCAGGGTCAAAAGAAGATGCCGCGATGAAAAGCTTCACCGTGAGAGATTTGAACTGGATAGCCGTTGGGTCGCTGTCAGCATCAATAAAGGTGAAAGTCAAAATCCGTTCCATGATGAAGGATGTCCCGGCTACAATCAGTCCTGAAGGATACGACAGGGTGTTTGTGGAATTTGATGAGCCGCAATGGGCCCCGGCCCCGGGACAGAGCGCAGTTTTTTATGATAACGATGTCGTCGTGGGAGGGGGAATAATAGAATGTGTCTCCTGTTAACGACTTCCATAGTGCCGGGCTGAAACGCTGTATCAGTATGAAATTTCTATTTAATATGCGCACGGGGCTTTTTTTCATTTGATAAAATTTTCTGTTTTATTTTTTGGAGTTTCATAGTATACTTAACTCTGCAATGCCAAAATACTTAATTGGATGCAGTGGATTTTTATACGATTCATGGAAGGGTGTCTTTTATCCTGAGGAACTCCCGCACAGGAAATGGCTCTCCTTCTACATGGAGAAATTCAACACCGTTGAACTGAATGTCACTTTTTACAGGCTTCTCAAAAAGGAGGCCTTTGAAAGATGGTATAAAGAGACCCCCCCGGGCTTTACCTTCTGCCTGAAAGGGAGTCGCTTCATCACTCACGTTAAAAAACTAAAGGACGTCGAACTGCCTCTTTCGACCTTTTTTAATGCCACCGCCCCTCTTCTTGAGAAGCTTGGAGTTGTCCTTTGGCAACTACCGCCGAACCTGAGGCTCAATCTGAAGAACCTCGAGGATTTCATCGAAAATCTTAAGCAGTATCCGGTCCGGCACGCCTTTGAATTCAGACACAAAAGTTGGCTTACCAAAAAGGTCTTCAATCTCCTGTCGGCCTCAAACATCGCCGTATGCATGGCTGATTGGCCTGATTTTATAAAGGATCTGCCGTTAACGGCAAACTTTGTTTATATACGCAGGCATGGCGAAGGAGGAAACTATTCAACCAATTACACTACCGAACAACTGAAACACGACGCGAAAAATATCAAAGAGTACTTAAAGCAGGGCAAGGATGTTTACATTTACTTCAACAACGACGCCTTCGCATACGCCCCGAAAAATGCGCTTGAGATCAGGGATATTCTCGAACACATGCTCCCCAAATCTTTAAAAGAAAAGGTTGAGGAAGAGTCGCAGGCTGTCCATCCCGTGAAAAAAGCCGAAAAGAAGGCGCCCGTTAAAAAGACCGGTGCAAAGAAAATAGTTGCCCCACATAAAAAGGCCCATAAGACCGCCTCGAAAACTTCTTCCAAACGACCTTTAACGGTTTCAAAAAAGAGCCGGGAAAACAACAAGTCCCGCTAAACCTAATAAAACATTTATCCACAGATTGACGCAGATTATCACAGATTTATTAAATACTTAATCAGCTTTTGTCTTTTACCTTTTGGATGAATAAATGATATATGCTTATATCATTTACAGGCATTGTCCTGATCTGTGAAATCTGGGGATATAACTGCCGTTTTCCCCTTAAAGCGATCCTTTTGTTGACGGTATTCCCCTTGTTTTAGGATGGATCTCCACAGCCGTTCTCAAGGCCCTGCCGAATGCCTTGAAAATGGCCTCGAAGATATGGTGAGGGTCGCGGCCGTAGTGAAGAAGAATGTGCAGGTTCATTTCAGAGTGATTTGTAAGCGCCCTGAAAAAGTCTTCAAAGAGAGATACTCCGAGGCTCTGTATCTGCAAGGCGCCCCTGGGAGGCCGTACCTTATAAACCAGATAAGGTCTTCCGCTCAAGTCAATAATTACCTGCGCAAGGCTCTCATCCATAGGGGTCGCGGCGTCACCGTACCGCCTTATCTGCAGCTTTTCGCCGAGGGCCTTTTTAATCGCCTCGCCTAAAACGATCCCGATGTCTTCCATAAGGTGATGGTAATCAACCTCGATGTCACCTTTTGCCTCCACCTTCAAGTCAATGTGCCCGTGTTTTGACATGAGGCTCAACATGTGGTCTACAAACGGGATAGAGGTGTTTATTTTATAGTCTCCCCTGCCGTCAAGATTAATGCTCAATTTTATATCGGTCTCTTTGGTCTTTCTTGCGACAGTTGCTTTTCTATTCATAAGCCCTCCATTGATATTAATTTTCTGAATTAATTACTTCCCTGAGCGCTTTCAGGAAAACCGTGTTCTCTCCCGGCGTTCCTGCCGTTACCCGGAGACAGTCTTTAACCGCGCCGGTCATGTTCCGGATAAGAACGCCTTTTCTTAGTAAACCGTTATATACCTTCTCCGCATTATTCACCTTAAATAAGACAAAATTGGCATCGGAGGGATAAGGCGTAATCCCTTCGATCTTCCGCATCTCAGCAAGCAGCCTTTTCCTCTCCGAGATAATCGATGAAATATGTCGGCGCATCTGCTTTTTGTCCTTCAGGGCCTCAACGGCAACGGCTTGTGAGAGGGAATTGACATTGAACGGCAGCCGCACCTTGTTTACTTCGCTAATAACGCTTTCACCTGCAATAAGAAACCCGAGCCTCAATCCCGCAAGACCGATTTTGCTCAGGGTCCTGAGAACGAGGAGGTTGCCGTATTTCCCCAGCAGCGGGACAAAGCTTTTCGTTTTTGAGAACGGCTGATACGCCTCATCAATAACTACAAGGGAGTAGGGAGTAGGGGGTAGGGAGTAAGTAAACTCAACTATTTTCAAAATCCTGTCTGATGAAAAGCAATTGCCCGTTGGATTATTCGGAGAGCTGAGAAATATTAATTTGGGCTTGTATCTCTTTATCGCCGCAAGAATTTTTTCAATATCAAGGTCAAATTTGTTATCAAGAGGGACCTCGATTTTTTTTTCACCAAGGGCCTGTGCAATAATCCCGTACATCGAAAATGTCGGGACAGGATACAGGACCGGACCGCCGAAAGTCGTTATGAGATAGTAAATCAGCTCATCCGAGCCGTTGCCGTGAAGGATGTTTTCAGGCTTTACCCTGGATCCCTCTGCGATAATCTTTCTTAATTGCTTTGCCTCAGGGTCGGGATATCTGTTCAGTGTCTGGAGAATTTTTTTTACCCTTGCCCCTGAATACGGACTTTCATTGGCATCAAGCTTTACCTTGCACGGGACCTCCTCTGCATGATATGCGCGCAGCGAACGGATATTCGGTTTCGCGAGCAGGGAAATGTTGATATTTTTCAAGAATTTTCTCCGGGAAAAGACATTTAACGTTAATAATATATCATTGATTGTTATTTAGTCTATGGCCTGTTACCGGCGCGCGGGGGTCAATCCTGCAGCAGTAAATAATCTGCAAGTTTCAGGTTGTACTCACTTGCATCCAGGGTTTTAATTATCGTCCTTGCATACTCGTCGTTATCATTTTTTTCTGTAAGGTCCACGACGTCCCCTTTTACCTGGTTTCCATCGCGGTCGGCAATTATCATTACCCTGGGTCTCTGGAGGAACAGATGGTTGTTTTCATAAACGAAGCCAAGCTCTCTTGAATCGAGCATGACGAGTGTCCCGGCGGGGAAGACGCCTACCATGTTGACAAAAAATTTAAAAAGGAGCGCGTCCAGCTCCTTTCCTGCCTTCTCCGTCATAATGGCTATCGCCTTTTCAGGGGACATGGGCGCCCTGCGGTATACCCGCTCGGCAGTCATGGCGTCATACTGGTCTGCGATGCTTACGATCCTGCTGAAAAAGTCCAGCTCTGTTTCAAGTCCCGGCCTTGGGTAACCGGTCAGGTCGCAATTCATATGATGTTCAAATGCGCCGATGGCGGTCTTTATCGTAAGATCGTCGAGGTTTCTCATGCTCAACAGGACCTTAACTCCGTATTTTGGATGTCTTTTGATGGTCTTCCATTCATCATCGGTCAAGGCCCCGGGCTTGTTCAGTACCTCATTGGGGATCTCTGTTTTACCTATGTCGTGAAAAAGAGAGACTATGCCGAGCTCAACCAGCATCTTCCTGCTCAGCCCCAGCCGCTGTCCCAGGGCAACGGAAAGTATGCTGACATTGGTCGAATGGTGATAAGTATATTCGTCATAATCTTTAATGGCGGTCATTCCGAGCAGGAGCTGTTCCTGCTCAAGGATTTGGTTGACCAATGACGTGATTACCCTCTTTGCGCTTTTAAGGTTGACCTTTTCTCCCTTGCTGATTTTTTTCAAAACCCCTTTTGTATAAGAGACCGCTTTGAAATATGTTTTTTTGACCATCTTCTTTACATCAGGGTATTCTTCAATAATATTTTCGAGCCGTTTGATCTCGATATTTGAGGTGGCCATCCTTTCCTTCATTTCGTCAAAAGGCGCCTGCAAAAAAGATGATGAGATAAATACCCTGGTAAAGGTAAGCATGTCCATTGCGGTCATCTCTCGCCTGATAATAATGGCGCCGAGCTCTACCCTCCTGAATTCCCGGACAAGGTAGTCGAAATTCAGAAGGTGCTCGGGGGCATACCGCATGCGGTTGTCATTGAAATAAAAATATTCGCCCCTCAATTCCAGAGCAACATTGTTTTCGGTGAAGAGTATCTCGTTGACGAAATAAACAAACTTTTCTATGGCAGAGGTCACCGCTACATTATTTATGCTGTGGATCTGGGCCGTTCGCAGGATTATGCCAAGCTGGTTTACCGCCTTTCTTTGAAGCTCTAAATCATCTCTATTTGACATCTTCTAACCTCTTGAGCGCAGCGAGAGAAAATTCCCTTAACGGCCTGTTTGATGAGACCTTGAATTTGTTCAGCACCGGCAAAGCGTCCCTGCTGCCTGTCAACCCGAGACAGTAAGCTGCGCAGGCCCTGTTTTCATTGTGTTTGGCTTTTCTCAGGAAGGACTTCTTCTTTACTATCCTGGACAGGAACTCACGGACCTCGCTGTCTTTCCAGGCTGCAAGGGTTTCAAAACACTCTTTTCTCTCATTGAAGTCCCTGTCCGCAAAATTGTTCTTTGATATAAGCTCCATGATGATCTTCTTTGCCTCCCCGGAGCCCATGTTCCGCAGGGCGCCCAGGGCCGCCTTCCTCACCCTCGGATTGTTGTCTCCGAGGCACTCCTGTAAGGCTGCCAATACCTTGTCTCCTCCGAATGCTCCAAGCGCCTGTATGACTTCTTTCTTTACCCTGACGTCCCCATGCGCCAATGTCTTTAAGAGATGACTGACGGCCCGATTGTCTCCGATTTTCCCAAGAACATGTGCCATATTCCTGACCAGGTACCATCTGGGGTCTGCAAGGTTGTCTAACAGAAGCGAGATATCTGTTGCGCCCAAATGCACAAGGCCTTCTATAAACAGCCTTCTTGCATATATGGTTTTCAGCTTCCCAAGCGTTTTTATAAACGGCGCAATTGCCCTTGTATCGAGAAGACCGACAAAGCGGATGAAAGTATGTTTTTCAATCTCCAGTCCCCCGTCAAGAATTTCCCCAACAAGCGCGACGAGCTTTTCGCTGTTTATGAACGTTATGGTCCTTGCGGCCGGTCCCCCGGCTTCCTTTTCAAGTCCGCCGCGGTCAATGACATTTTTCAGCCTGGCGACTGCCTCGGTGACCGCATGGACGTCTCCCCTTTTCATAAAAAATTCGATGGCCCTGGTAATAAATCCTGCAAGGAGATCGGGTTCACTTTCTTCAGGGTCGGCAAATATATCGATTAGCATGTTTAATAATTTCAGGCCCCTGCCACGGGCATCCAGGTCAAAAAGATCAAATATTGCCTTGAAATCCCCGTCTGTCAGCGGAAGTATGACAACATCACCTGTGCCATCATCTTTGTCTTCTGCAAAGGACTCATAAATACTGCGGAGATCGGGCGGGGACGACTTCTGCTTTAATTCGTTTATTACATGCTCTTCATACGCCTCCTCATCAATGAAAGTGTCCTCCACGACATATTTGATGTTCTCAAAATCTTTTTCCCACAACAGTGTCACGATATCGTCCTCAACTATTTCTCTTTCAAAATCCTGCGACACAATCCTCATGAATTCTTCCACTTCCTCCAGCGAGACGCCTTTTTTAAAGCTCAGCTCCCTCAGGCCGTCCTTGAAAAATGTCAGGGCCAGGTTGTCGTGCATTTCAGTACTGTGATAGACCGATTCGGAATGGTAGAGGATGTCGTTGCGGCCCATGAGGAGCCGCAGCTCGTCTTTATAATTAAAAAAATTGTCGAATTTGCCGGAGACCTCTTCCAGTGTCTTTACGTAAATCGGGTTATTCCTGGGATACATCCTGAAGGTCTTTTTGGCCTTCAGAAGGACCTGGACCAAACCTCTGACTGCAGTTAGTTCTTCGCCGATCTCCATTAACTTGCCCTTAGATTGTAAATATTTATCGTCACAAAGGCCCTGAAAGTTAAATGAACAGCGAGCGTACTTCCCGTGGTCTTGCCGCGGGGTCAGCGCATGAATGTAAGGAACTAACTCGCACATTATCCGGGTGACATCCTAACAGGCTGCTGAAAAAGTCGGTTTTCAATGTCATTGCGAGGAACGGTAGTGACGAAGCAATCTCAAACATATTGATTAATATAGAAGCGGATTGCT
>QZJG01000016.1 GCA_003599275.1 Nitrospiraceae bacterium
CGTGGAAAAGATCATCCCCGGGCACGGGCCTGTCTCAACGAAAACGGATATTGAGGACATGAAAAATTATCTTATCGCCTTTGATAACAAAGCAAAAGAACTCGCAGCCGCATCAAATGATGCTGAAAATATTGCTTCTGAAATCCAGAAGACCCTGCCGCCAAGACCCGAAGGCGCAGGACTAATACTATGGAATATCCAGATGAAGTATCTGAAGAAATAAAAGGCCGGCGAGGAAGGTGAATGATGAAAGACATAAAAGTATATTGCAATGATAAGTTATCGTTGAAACCGAGCGTCCCCGGCGCAAAAATGTGGGCTGTCGGACTGGATAAGGCGATGCTTACATATTTTGAAATGGAGCCTAATACCAAATTCCCTGAGCACTCACACGAAGCAGAGCAGATCACCCTGATACTGGAAGGGGAGCTGACCTTTTCCTATGAAGGTAAGACTGTTGCTCTGAAGTCCGGTGACGTGATAGCCATTCCGTCAAACATTGTTCACGCTGCTTCTACAGGGGGAGAATCCTGTAAAGCCGTGGACGCATGGTCGCCGGTGAGGAAAGAGTTCTTATGAAATCAAAGGATGATTTTAAGAAGGAGGCGCCTTGCAGATAACAAGGCATATTCATGCGCTCAAAATTCCATTTACGGTAAAAACCCCATCCGGAATGGTCATCGAACGGTCCGTATACGTTTATCTCATATATGGGAAAACGGTCTGCCTCGTTGACACCGGCGTCGCGGGTTCCGGAAAAATGATATTCGATTATATCGAAAGGTCCGGGCGAAGACCTGAGGAAATCTTTTTGATGGTCCTTACGCATTCTCATCCGGACCATATCGGAGGCGCGCAATCGATAAAGGAAGAGCTGAAGGCGGAGCTCAGGCGGCTCAAAGACAACCTCTGCGATCTCGAGGACATGCACTCATTTGCTTTTAATAAGACTACGGTCCATATTGGAGCTGAAAAGGCGCAGAACATGCAAATCGAATTCGAAGAAGAATGCAGGATGCTGAACGAGCGGATTGCAGAGATCGAAAAAGAACTGAAAGAGAGAGAAGCGGTTTAGAATAATTTCCATCAGGAGGATGAAATGGGAAAAAGGTTTGTGTTCTTTTATTTCATGAAAAAGGAACCGGAAAAGATAAAGACTGCCGTGCCTTCGCATATTGAATATTGGCACAAGCTTAAATTGAACAAATATCTCGGCGGGCCTTTTTCAGACAGGACAGGAGGGTTGATTACATTTGAGGCTGAAAGCCTGGAAGAAGCAACGAGGATTGTGATGAACGATCCATTTGTCATTCAGGAGTTGATCGAGAGCAAATGGATAAAAGAGTGGGTTGTAGAGGTATAAAATGAAACGCAGTAAACAAACCTGTTCCTGGCCGACTTCGGACCCTCTTCTTATGAAATATCATGATAACGAATGGGGAGTCCCGATCCATGGTGACAGAAAGCTGTTTGAATTTCTTGTGCTTGAAGGTTTTCAGGCGGGATTGAGCTGGCTTACGATTTTGAGGAAAAGAGAGAATTTCAGAAAGGCGTTTGATAATTTCGATTTTAATAAAGTCGCAGCCTATGATAAAAGAAAAATAAATTCCCTTTTGAGCGATGCCGGGATTATCCGCAACAAATTGAAAATTGCAGCCGCTATTACAAACGCAAAAGCTTTTCTTGAAGTCAGGAAGGAATTCGGGACGTTTGATAAATATATCTGGAGATTTACCGGCGGGAAACCAGTCCATAACGGGTTTAACTCCTTAAGCGAGCTTCCGGCAAAGACAGAGGTCTCAGACCTCATAAGCAAGGATTTAAAAAAGAGGGGATTTAAATTTGTGGGTTCAACAATTATTTATGCTCATATGCAGGCAACCGGAATGGTGAACGACCATATCAGAAGCTGCTTCAGATACAAAGAGCTTGCTCGGAAATAGGTAGTGTCATACCGGCAAGCCCATATTACTTATTCCATGTTTCCAGCTTCTTTTTCAGATCATCACGGGTCGCAAAACCGCTGCTCCAGTAACGGATGGCTTTTTCATAGTACTCCCTGGCCTTGTCTCTTTGCCCCAGCTCTTCGTACAGTTGACCCAGCTTGCGATATACATCCTCGTCATTTGGGGACAACTTCACGGCGGCTTCATAGGCCTTAATCGCATCATCCTTCCGGCCCGTGTGTTCATACAGCTTGGCTAAATTCAGTCGGGCAGATTTATAATACGGCCTGATTTCAAGGGACCTCAACAGATGCTTCTCAGTTTTCTCCATATCAAATCCGTCTCCATAATGCTCAAATTTACTGTTGTAAGAGGCGAGAATGCCCAGATATTCATAAGCCCTGTAACTGTCCTGTCTGATTTCAATCCATTTATTTGCTTCTCTGACTGCAATATCAAACTTATTCCGGACCTTGTCAGCCTGTTTCTTTAAATATTTGTCCTTGGCGCTCTCAACAAAATCGCTGTGGGCATAAGACACGCGCAGCTCCTGAATATCTTCCTGCCCAGGCGACAGAAAGGCCATGTCCGCTATGATCCCTTCAACACCTTTTCTGAGATCATCTTCCCATCCGGTCCTGTCACGATTAAAGAAAAGCGGCTTATACACACCAATCGAATAGAGCACATCAGCCTTTTCAGCCACATAATAATAAATGGTAACCGCATAGTCCTTTTTTTCCATTTCATAGTCAATAGTGATCATATTGAATGTCCTGTCATTAATAATTACGTTTGAACGTGTTATAGATTTATCGGTCAAAAGGACGTCGGGAGAAATCTTGAATTTCTCAAGCTCCTTTTTCTGGAAATAGTCCACTATGCTTTCTTCTCTGTCCTCACCGGTAACATCCATAAGAACTGGCATGATCCAGAAAAAAAGCACAGACTTGTAATCCTTGTGCAGAAAAGTCAGGCGCTGCAAATTGTAGTTCTTCTCCAGAAAACGCCACTCAACACCCTGAGGAGGTCGTACAGTATACGATGGGAATGAATAGATTTCTTCCTTGGACGCGGGCAGCGTCCTGTGTTCCGCAGTAACGCATCCCGTCACAAAACTAAAAAGAATGAAAAGGATTAAGTATCGTATGTGTCCCATGATCGAAAGAGCTATTCCTTTTCCTGCCCGGCATGTGGAGGCAAATCTTCCAGCAGCCTCCGGACCGTAAAATACATATCCTTCTGCTGAAGGACCGACCTTTTGAATGCCGTGAAGTTATTAAGCCAGATAATGTCTCCAGTATCCGCGTCTACCAGCGCGATTTCCATGCTGGTGATATCTTCCGGCGTCGGTGCTATCATGCTCATCCCAAGAGTCATGACAGCCACAGCAGCGTTAGCGGCATTTGGCTCCATTGCTGTTAAATTTTTCACCAGGGCATCAACATCAAGAAAGACCAGAACATCGGGTTTACTATCGAATAAACCTGCTATTTCCACGGCCCTTACCCCGACAGAATAATCAAACCCTTTGCCTTTTTCTTTTTCGAGGTTCTCCCTGATCGAAAAGACAGCATCATTAAACTCATGGAACAATTCGTTTATTTTCAGATGCGATTCCCTGTCGAAATTATCTTTAATGACCTCATCATAGGGGATGTACTCCACAACATCGTATTGCTTCAGCTTCATTTCCTGCTTTAACGCGTTAAATATGAAATCCCTGGCGTCCCTGGACTTCCCCTCTCTCTTTGCGAAAGTATTTGTTACTGTATAGTTTGTATAAATATCGACATAAAAAGGCATAACAATAGCTTTGCGCTGCTTTTGAGTATGGTCCTGGAAGTAGATGTCATTTTTTAGAGGATAATAGTTTTTGGGCATGCAAGCGCCAAGAAGGAAGCTCATGAGAATAATTAATAATAATTTATTTGTCATTGATACATCTGCCTTCTGCCAGCTACATTGGGTTAAAACTGAAACTGTTCCGGATCGTACTTTACTTCTTCGGTCATCCTTACTTCAGGTATATGGTTTCTAACATTGACAATGCGGTTTACCGTCAGAGGGTGGTCGGGAACCAGCTTCTTATTAAAACTGCTCCTCATTTTCGGGTCTTCTTTCACTTCCCTGTCAAAACGTTCCTGATCTTCTTTCTCAACAAGCACGAGCTTTTCAAGGGCTTCAATAAAGGCTTCGGGATCATATCCTGCCCGGTACAAATATCTTAGACCGGTCTGGTCTGCCTGAAGTTCGTAGGCCTGTCTTAAGTGCATGTCCGTTGCATCATTGAAGACCTTCTCTCCAATAATGGAAGCAGCAGACTTCCCCATTTCTCTGTGGTATTCTGATACAACATGTTTATGTGTTACATGTGCCATCTCGTGTGCAATAACCGAAGCCAGAACATCATCCTGGTCGAACAGATCGAGAAAAGAACCGGTAAACACGATATAACCGTTGGGCATAGAGAACGCATTACGATACACGGAATCGATTATTAAATACTTATAATGGATCAGGGGACGCTCGGTAAAAGCAGCGATACGCGCGCCTATGCGGTTTAACCGGTTTGTTGTTTTAGCGTCGTCAACAAGCTTAAAGTTAAGTACCAGGAAATAATACCCGGCTTCTCCCATTTTCTCTTCCAGTATACTCGCGGCTTTATCGTCTTGCTCCGGGGGCGCCTGGATATTGATATTAATCGGCTGAGTGGCGCATGCACCGAGTAATAGACATATGATCAAGAGTTTTATTTTTTTTAACAAAAGATCAGATAGCATAAATTAAAAAATTGTGAGCCACTCAAATTATAGCAGGGTGAAACAGCCTTTCGCAATGAAATGAGGGGGAAAGCAGCAGCATCGAAAGTAATCATTTACAATCCCCCTTGAAACAGCATATTATTCATCATTAAGGCCGGCGGAGAAAGCATGATGAAATTTCAATCAACCAACAAGAAAATTGCTTCAGTTGTAACCGCAGCCCTTTTATTGCTGAGCTTTTGCGCCTTCATTTCCTGCTTTGATGAAACTCGTTCTACGTCCTCATCATCTCACTATGCTTCCCTGAATGATATACAAGTCCATTATATCCTGAAAGGGAAAGGAGATAAGACGCTGTTATTCATTCACGGCTGGTCCTGCGACACGACCTTCTGGAAGGCCCAAATCGACTTTTTCAAAAAAGATTACAGGGTAATCGCAATCAACCTCCCCGGCCACGGGAAAAGCTCCAAACCGGAGATCCCTTACACCTTCGATCTGTTTGCCGATGCCGTCAGGGAGGTCATCGATGATGCGGGTATTGATAAAGTCTTTTTAGTCGGCCACAGTATGGGTTATCCCGTGGCAAGGCATTTCATAAGAAAGTATCCTCAAAGGGTGTCGGGATTGTGCATTGTTGACGGCGCTTATTTCCGCGTCCCTTCTGAACCGGACAAGTTCGCCGAATGGAAAAAACAAATTGACGGATATGTCCAATCCCTCAAGTCGGATAACAGGAAGGAATTCCTGAATCAATTCCTTGCTTCACTATTTGTCGAAGAATCTCCTTCAGAGCTGAAGGCCGAGATCAAAGCAAAGATGTTCAGCGCCCCCGAACACGTGGCAAACAGCGCAATGGAAGAGATGGTAAGGCCGGAAAACTGGAAAGAGTATCCTCTCAACGTTCCCACGCTTGCCGTTTATGCAGTCTCACCGGATTTGCCTTCGGACAATGAGGAGTATTTACGCTCCTTATTCCCTCAGATGGAATATCACCAATGGGACAAAGTCGGCCACTTTGTAATGATGGAGCAGCCGGAGAGGTTTAATAAACTTTTGTCGGAGTATTTGAGCAAGCAGCTCGTCTCACCGCCGCTTCTTTCTTCCTATCCCTGTGTCGCCGTTTTAGCCTGGACCACGGGAATTTTTATGGTAAACGTGGTCCCTTTGCCCACTTCACTTGAAACCTGAATTTCTCCATTATGTTTCTTTACGATATCGTAAGTGATGCTTAACCCGAGTCCCGTGCCTTTGCCCGCTTCTTTTGTTGTGAAAAAAGGCTCAAATATCTTGTTGATTTTATCTTCCGGAATTCCGGAGCCCGTATCCGTGATGGAAACATTGATGGAACCGTTCTCATTCCATGTCTTTACGGAAAGCTCTCCCTGTTTTTCTATGGAATCGGCCGCATTGACCAGGACGTTCATAAATACCTGATTAAGTTGTCCGGGGTTACACAGGGTCATGGGAAGGTCTCCGTATTTTTTTGTCAGGGTCGCTTTGTATTTCAATTCATTCCAGACTATATTTATCGTGTTTTCAATCCCGGAATTGATATCGGCCATTTTATACTCAGCCTCATCAAGCCGTGAAAAGCTTTTAAGGTTTTGCACTATTTTTTTGATCCGATCGGCCCCTTCGGCCGACTCCCGTATCAGTTGAGAGACGTCGCCGATTATGTAATCAAGCTTCATCTTTTTTCTGGCTTCACGCAGTTTTTTCGATATCTCCACCGAGTTAAAAGACTCTAATAAATCAGTCTGGATGCCGATAAATTCCGTCAATTTGTCCGTATATTTCAACAGTGACCCCATGTTGCTCAATATGAACCCCGTGGGATTATTGATCTCGTGTGCAACTCCTGCCGCAAGCTGACCGATGGACGCCATTTTCTCGCGCTGCAGCATCCGGGCCTGGGCCGCCTTCAGCTCCGAGTAGGCGTCTTCAAGCTCCTTTGTCTTTAATTCCAGGATATGCATCATATTGTTGAAGTGCTCACCGATCTCGAAAATAGGATCTGATGCCGCTTCACGGAAAGCAGGACATTGGGCGCAGGTATGCCGTTGACCGGCGAAATTGCCTCTGATATGACTCCCGCAGAAAGTGCCCGTGATATTCCAGCACCGCATAGGCTCTTTCCCGTAACATGGACAATCTTCAGTGGAACAATTCATGACTTCATAACATTTCTTCAGGTTCGGGTTATCGAATCTTACACAAACGTCTTTTTTGTCAATCACGATCTGAATAAGGGATGATATCTCATTCAGCGCAAGCTGAAGCTTTATCCTGTTGTCGTTAATCTCCCTGTTTGTCGCTTCCAGCTCCTCGGTGCTTTGCCTTAATTTCTCCTCGACTTCTTTGAGCCCGGTAATGTCCTGCGCAACAAAGACTATCGCCTGCACTGTGCCGTCGCCGTTGTGCATGACCGAGCCTGAAAACAATACGGGTATGAGTCTGCCGTCTTTGGCCCTGTATAACATATTGGTGTTATGGATCGACAGGTTGTCGGCCATCATATCCCGAAGCATCTTTTTTATTTTTATCTCATCTTCAGCGATGACATTTGTCAATAAAAGCCCTATGAGCTCATTTTCCCCATAGTTCAGAAGCGTACACGCCGCAGCATTGACCCTTGTAATTTTGCCCTCCGGGGAAATTACAACAAGCGTGTTGATCATGCTTTTAAATATGTTGTCCAGATAGTCTTTTGAGACCGTTGTCTTTTTTAAATCCTCGATCATTTGGTTAAAGGAACGGGCCAGCATCCCCACCTCGTCATTTCTTTCTATATTGATATTCAGGTCATAGTCGCCTTTCCCGACCTTTTCGGCAAATTGTTTCAGAAGGAGTATCGGTTTGGCTATTTTGTCTGCTATGAAGACGGCCAATATTACACCCAGAAAAATCAGCCCTGCGGCGGTCAAGATGAATTTTAAAACAGTTTGTTTCCCCCTGGTTATTTCTTCTTGCAGCCAGTCATTTGTCAAGCCTATCCTTACTGTGCCCAGGATCAGGTCTCCGGCCCTGACGGGATGGGAGACGTCAATAAATTCTCTGCCGTCTTTGCTGTATCGCCGGACCAGACGTTCACGGGTTGTTGCCCCCGGACGGACCGAAGGGATCCTGAATGCCTTCCCGATTTCCCCTTTATCACTGTGCGCCAGAATTCTATCGGAGTCGTCCGTGATCAGGACATAAGCGCGGTAAGAGCGTTTTCCATCATATGAAACCAGGTTGTTCATAAAAACAAAATCGTTCTCGATCAGATGCGGAGTGACGACGTAAGACATGGTTTCGACCTGTTTCTGTATATCGGCCAGGAATGTGTCCTCAAAGATTTTTTCTTCTTTGAGCTCGTCGATTATATATATCGAGCCTATAGCGGTTGAGACCAGAAAAACCACGAGGACGATGAGAAAACTGATTTTTGTCTTTATGGATAAGCTCATATTCGATGCTGACGTTGACTTAAATTCGGTCTTTCACCTTTTCATACATTTGCAGAACATCCTGGTAATCAGCTCCCTTTACATCCTTAAACTTATCAATTCTAAGCTTCTTCAGGATGTCACTGCCCTCGGCGTCCTCATGCATTGTAAACAGGATCCGCTTGATTTCAGCTCTTAACGCCTTGCCGGTTGTTTTAGATACGACTACCGGAGGGATTGTGAAGTCGGATGACCTGTGAATGACTTTCGTCTTTTTCGAATAATCAGGGCTCACTTTGTCATGGTAATCCCATATGTGCCCATCAATAAAACCTGCGTCTGCCAGCCCGTTTGCGACCAGCTCAATCGTCATATCATGGCTTCCGGAATAAATCGCCTTGCCGAAATAAGACTTGATCGTTTCGTTCATTTTGAGCAGCATGTTCGCTCCATAAATGGTTGTAGTGGAAAGCGGATCCGAGAAATCAACGGTTTTACCCCTTAAGCCTTCCAATGAAGTAATGCCGCTGTCCTTATTCACGATTATGTAGATCTGGAATTTCGTTTTGCCATACCCTGTAACTACCGGCGCCGCTATGGGTTCAAATCCCACGGCTTTACTTCTCCTGGCATAATGGGTATTACATAAAAATCCGATATCGACCTGTCCTTTTTGGAAAAGGTTATCAACCTGGTTGTAAGTGAACCCGGAAATAAAAACTGATTTCCTGCCGGCTTTTTTTGCAATATACTCTGTAAGCTCCTTATAGTTCGAAAATGAGGGGTCTGAGCCGACTGCGGATGTGATGGCGAATTTCAGCTCAAGTTCCCGGCCCATTCCCGGGACTACTGTAATCAAAAGAAAAAGAATGGACGCGATAAGGACCAAAATTGATTTTTTCTCCATTTTATTCCTCTCCGGATGTGGATGTGCATGCATGTATGCATGTATTATTGTTATCGGCCAACTCACTAAATATGTTTACCCCGACTTTTTAACTCAGCGTTTTTTCACTAAACAGCCGGAATTTGTCTATCCTTCCTGTACATTAGATACCAGAGAAATATATAATTCACCAAGCAGTTCGGGCGGTTATGAAATCACACACATCACAGCAAGCTATGGCAATCCGCAAGCAAATGGCCTCATTCAGAAAAACGCTGAAAGACAATGTCGATCCGGAGCGCGCGGTAAATGAAAAGCGTTATCTGAAAAGCCCCTTCAAATTCTTCGGCGTCTCTCTGCCGTTCACCGACAAAATGGCAAAGGAATTCAAGAGGGACAACAAAGACGCCGGGCGTGATTATGTGATCGAACTGGCAAGGGCGCTCTGGGGCTCCGAGTACCATGACGAGAAACGACTCGGCCTGAGGATATTGCAATTCCATCCCGAATACCTCGATCTCTCCGTCATGCCCTTACTTGAGGAGATGCTCATGCAGTCAACAGGATGGGACTTTGTAGACGACATATCGATCCACCTCGTCGGCACGGTGCTCGAAAAAAATAAAAGAGTGTATGATTATTTGAAGCGCTGGAGCGCCTCGGACAATTTCTGGATGAGACGGGCCTCCATGATTTCACAGGTGCTTCTTTTCAGACGAGACAAGGGGGACAAAAAACTCTTCTTCGGATTTGCAGAAAAAATGCTCCATGAGAACGAGTTCTTTGTCAGAAAGGCGATAGGCTGGTGTATAAGAGAGATAGCAAAGGCGAGCCCTGACGAGGCGTTTGATTTCCTCATGAAGATAAAAGACAAGGCATCGGGTCTTACACTCAGGGAAGGGGCCAAGAGGCTTCCCGTTCAGCAGAGGGAAATGATTTTGAATAAATAATAACAATCATCCTTTTTTGCTCAGCTTATTTTCGTACATCAATGCGTCTGCCTTGCCTAATAAATCATCCAACGTAGATGGTTTTTCCGGATCATAGCAGACCACGCCAATGCTTATAGATAATTTTTGAACTGGATTAACTTCTTTGTTGTAGGAATCTATATTTGTTTGAATACGCTCCTGAATGATCTTTTCATCACAGGCATCTATTGCCAGAATGGCGAATTCATCGCCGCCGAGCCGGGCAAGAATATCCGATTCCCTGAATGTGCTTTTCAGTATATTTGCTGTTTCAGCCAACGCCTTATCACCTTCCTGATGACCGTAGTTGTCGTTGATCGCCTTCAGGTTGTCCATGTCCGCATAAATTAATAATATCTTCTCCATTTTCCTTAGGGAAAGCTTCAACTTCGGCGCTGCGAAAGCTAAAAATCCCCTGCGATTATAAAAGCCTGTAAGGGGATCGGTAATTGAAAGTTTTTCCAGTTGTTCTCTTAACGCCATCATCCCGGCAATATCACTAAAAACTACAACTGCACCAATTACATTCCCCTGTTCAATAATTGATGTGCTTGTATAATCAACTGGAAAACTGCTCCCGTCTTTCTTCCAGAAGACATCCCAGGTTTCATGGTGAACCGCTCCATTTCTTAACGTTGCATATATAGGACATTCTTCAACCGGGCGAGGGCTTCCATCAGGTTTTGTATGATGCCACATTTCATGAGACCTTTTCCCGATAAGCTCTTCAACGGAATATCCGAGCGTTCTTGCTGCAGCGGGATTTACAAATGTATGATGCCCTTTGGTATCTAAACCCAAAATGCCTTCACCGGCAGCAGCCAGAATTAATTCATTCTTCCGTATGAGCTTCTTTGCAGCTTCCTCAGCCTGCTTGCGTTCGGTGATGTCGCGCGCAACAGCGACCAGATAGCTCCGGTCGAGCTGCGCAAATTTCAGACTGATCTCTACAGGAAAAGTTGACCCATCCTTTCGCAGATGGATACCCTCCCATATGCCGGCTCCTGTCCTCCGGAGTTCCTCCATTATTTTCGGATAGTCCGCCTGCTTGACAGTGGGATCAATGTCGAAAACTTTCATTGACAGAAGCTCCTCGCGGCTGTAGCCGAGGTCTGTGCACGCTTTCTTATTTACGTTGAGGAAATTACCTGTTTCCGGGTCAAGAACTTCCACAGAGTCATTGGACTGATTGATCAAGGCTTGATATAGTTTGAGATTTTCCTCGCTCTTGCGCAGCTCCTCCTCCGCCTGCTTGCGTTCCGTGACGTCCTGCGTAATCAACAGCAGCCCGCCCACGTTTCCGTCCCGGTCCTTTACCCGTGAGACCTTCGATTCGAGAATTTGCTCTCCCGTAGCAGTCTTGTTTACGGTAGTACAAAAGCATTCTTCATCACCGTTGGACTCATAGATCATTTTTGCAAAACAGGGCACGTCCAGTCTTTCATTAAGCCTTATCTCCGGGACGGTCTTCCCAATGGCGTCTTCGGAGCGGACACCGAAAAACGCCTCTGCCATCGGGTTGAAATGCTTGATCTTCAAATCAGGGTCGGTAACTACAACCGCCATAGATGACGAATGAAGGAGGCTGTCAAGATACACCGTCTTTTCCCTCAACAGTTCTTCTGCCTGTCTCTTCAGCCTTTCACGTGATTCCATAATCTCGTCCTTAAACATGGCGAAGCGTTCTTCAAGGATGCGGAGCTGGTCTCTTCCAGTACTGATTCCCGGCAGGCGCATGTTCAAAATATTATGTGAAAAATCCGTGATATTTCCGGTCATACGATGAATTCTCCCGGTAATCCAAAGCATTATCATTGCAAATGAGAAGAGAAGAGCAAGCGATATGAAGGCACGCTGGAGTCTTCCCTCAACAAGCATAGACCTGCCCATCTCTGCCAGCTCATCTTTTGAAACAAAAGCAGTAAACTGCATAAGCAGCTCTGAGCCGCCCCAGTCAAAGAACGACTTGGACGTGATTAAATAACGGTCAGTCAATGTATCAAGCGTAGCGCCCTCCGGTATCAGGTCAGGCGCATTGCTGGCAACGACCCGCTGACGGATTGTCTCAACCAGCGCGATTATGCCCTGCCCCGATACCTGACTCTGTGAGGCCGAGAGGAATTCATCGTCGACCGGGGAAATAAGCGCCACCACCGCATCGCCACCCTTAATGTCTTTAGCGGCCTCTGAGGCGATCAGATAAGGGACGCCGTCAACAACCGTCAACATGCTCTGTCCACGGCTCATTTGCAAGAGATGGGCCGATGGCGGCAAAAGCGACTTCGGGATAGCCTTGGATATTCCCTGATAAACCTCTCTTACCCTGCCCCTCCCGTCTATCAGGACGGCATTATGTATCCTGACAAAATGCCGCATCACCGAGGCGTCAGGAAGCCACGAAGGAATCTCTTTGTGGTATTTAATACCTTTGGGCTCATATGAAAATCCTGTACCTCTGATGTGATCAAAAAAGGCCTTTTGAGACACGATCAACATTGCCATATCATGGTATGCCATCACATAGTTGTCGAAACGTATCCTGTTCTCCCTTGCCTGATGCTCAAGCAGGTTAGTCAGTTGAGCATCAGTTATTTTTTTCAGGCGATCCGACTGGGAATTTTCAAGGATGCCCCAGACCAGCACGCCTGCCAATAAAGTAATAATCATCAGCTTTGGTGTAAGCGGTATACGGGAAAGTATCCTGTTGATGCCAGAGTCCTGTTTCATGCGGCCTTATTTCGGTTCTCCGATCAATTCATCCCCTCTGAATTGCCACCCTGCCTTCCTGAGCCAGCTCTGCGACACAAAGCCGAATTTATCAGGATCAAGTTTCTCAAACTCCTTAATAAGATATTCCACTAATTTTGCGGCGTAACGGTTCTCTACACCCTTCCCCTCCCACGTCGTTACCTGGTAAGTCCGGTAAAATGGATACTTCAATAAAGCAAGCGCATCGGAATCATTAGGCTTATACCCATTGATTTTCAGCGGCTTGACCATGCCCAACTTCTTGTTTCTCTCAGACATAGTAAGCACTTCCCATCCAATCGCGTCTTTTGTTGAGGCAACCTGCGAGATCATATCAGGGATTGAACCGACCTCTGAAACTCCCGGACCGAATTTTGTCTTATCGTCCAGCAGCTGCCTCCAGTGTCCGGGTCTTAACGGGCAATGGAGCCTTGCTAAGGTCTTTATCGGCCGGTCCGGTCCCTTTCGTCCTGCCTGTGTCTTCACCTCCGACCAGCGCTTTAACTTGCCAAGATATATGTCGCGCAACTGGGTACCGGAAATATTATCAACCGGATTATCCGGATTGACAAAAAAAGCCTGGGCTACAATCCCGATAGTATGGAACCTGAGCCCCGGCAAGCGGTCCTCCGTCCCTGCGGGGCAGCAGAAGCCCCCCATGTCTGCAGTCTTTTTTGCAAGCATACCTGCTGCAATACCGCAGGTCCCTTCTATCATATTAATCTTCAGATTTTTCTCTTTTGCATATTTCTGAACAGCCGGTAAAAGGGTATGGTAAATATCCTGGTCCATCATTATGACGATATCAGCGCCCTCATTCTCCTTATCATACCTAATGGGCTGCTTTATCCATCCCTCGGGCATGGGGACTGTTTTTGCCGGATCAGTAAATGTCTGTCCCCGCATGTCCTTCACAGAATCATGCGGCCAAGCCGCTTCAACTATAAAAAATAGAGAAACAAAGCTGCAGACAAGCGCGCTAAAAATAATAGATGACCTCGTTCCTTGTTTTTTCAAATTACCTCCATTTATCGTTTAAAGCGTCACAGTCTCCCTTCTTAACCCAAAGCCATCAAAGCAAAAACCGGGGCATTGAGCTCGGATACCATTGTATGCACTGCTGTTCATCTGTAGGTTATTATATCACCGAATAATACATCCCGATTCATAGGGTAACAGCATTCGCACCCCCCTTTAGCATTACATCTGCATGTCCATGATGTCCCACATTCCCATCATGCCTATATCTTCATGTTCGAGGATATGACAGTGGAATATCGTCATGCCTCAAATATATTGTTTTAGATTTAGAGAAGTCTCTGGTAAAATTATGGCCATAATCTATCTGTTGAACAGACCTTTAATGAGTGAAACAATTAAAAAATAAAGACCGGAGGTATCAAAATGAAACCGCTCCATATAAAGAAAATAGTCAGAGAATCCTACGGCAGGATCGCAAGAGAGCAGAAAGGCTGCGGCTGCGGTACTTGCGGACCGGATGCAAAAGAATTTGCAAAAGGCATCGGCTACTCCGTGAAAGAATTAAGCGCCGCGCCGGATGACGCCAATCTCGGCCTCGGGTGCGGAAACCCTGCGGCCCTGGCGGGCCTCAAAAAGGGAGAGACCGTCCTCGATCTCGGCGCAGGCGCGGGGTTCGACTGTTTCATTGCCGCAAAAAGCGTCGGCAAGACCGGAAAGGTCATAGGCGTGGATATGACGCCTGAAATGATCGAGAAGGCAAGAGAGAACGCGAGGAAAGGCAAATTCTCCAATGTGGATTTCAGGCTTGGAGAGATCGAGAACCTCCCTGTTGAAGACAATTCCGTTAATGTCGTCATTTCAAATTGCGTCATTAACCTCTCTCCGGACAAAGGAAGGGTTTTTCGTGAAGTCAGAAGGGCGTTAAAGCGAGGCGGCAGAATAGCCATATCGGATATTGCGCTCAGAAAAGCATTACCCCTGAAAATGCGTAAGAGCATTGAAGCTTATGTAGGCTGCGTAGGAGGCGCGGTTCTTATTGATGAATATAAAAGGTCCGTTGAAAGCGCCGGCTTTAAGGATGTTAAGCTGACTGTAAAAGAGACCTCTGCCTGTATTGCCGCTGATACAAATGACCCGATCGGGAGGGCTTTAATGGACGGACTTGGAAGAGGAGAATCACTCGAAGATTATATCGTCAGCGTTTATGTCGAAGGGCGCAAATGAGACATGCAGGAATAGTGCGTGATATGATTAGCAAACAGTAAAGGCAGAGACATATGTCTCTGCCTTTACCGGGTTTTATTTGTTAATTTTATTTTTTTCTGAACTTCTTTCTTAATCCGAAAGCCCCAAGCAGACCGGAGCCAAGCAGAAGTATTGTGGACGGTTCGGGAACAGGATCAGGTTCGATAACAAGCTGCAGCTTGCCGCCCCCGATTTCATAGAATGTTCCTGACGACCAACCGGAAATCCAGATATGGTTATTAGGTCCATAGCCCATTCCCTCAACAGGCGCTGACTCGGAATAAGAAAAAACCTCGTCAGGAGTGGACCAGTTAATGCTGCCATCGAGAATATACATAGCCAATACATCCGAAGTCATGTCGGAAATAAACATCTTATCGTCGATTATCTCCATCCCATCGTGATGATCTCCGCTAAAGTTTGGATGTGTGCCCTGATACACCCATGATGTCCCATTATACATGTATATTTTCCGGTCTGCACTGCCGGCCCACCAGTTTCCGGTGGCCTCATCATAGGCCATCGTTTGTGTGATTACAGGCGTTGCCGGCGCAACATTAGTCTTGTTTGTCCACCCGAAGTTCCAGTGGGTTATTCCACCCAGGTCATCCGCGCCATAATATATTCCGGAATCATTTACGTAAAAATCATTTTCATGCCCGGAAGCGAAATTGCCGAGGTAATATTGACTACCAACCTGTGTAAAAGTCCTTGGGGAGATAGGACCTGTTGCATCCGGATTGGATGGGTGCAGATTAGGGTCCCCCGCTGTTGAAACACGATAAGTATAAGCGTAATGATTACCTCCATAGGCCGGCCCGCCGGTAACAAAGAGATATTCTGCGCCGGCTATTCCCTCAACTTTTCCGGTGGCGTCTTTATATCCAGCTATGCCTGTGGTATAACCTATTCCCGGATTAAAGCTCCCGTAATTGTAGTAGTCCGATATTGCCGACGCATTTGTAACAGCAGCAATAATAAATACCACCACTGTTATTAAGACACTGAATCTTTTCATAACTACTGCCTCCTTAAGTTAATTTTTTAAGTTTAAAGAAAGCAAATCTCATACCAATGATTAACTTACTGATTTATTGTAAATTAAAAATTATGACTTAAGAAGAAGTGTAAAATATTAAGTAAGCTTCTTGTAAGAAAGACTTCTATTAAAAATATTACCTGTAAGTTTTCATTTACATTTAATTAGTTAATGATACCTAACCCTCGGAACGTAATAAATCCCGACACAGTTCTGCAACATGTTAAGAATGCCGACACAAACTGATTCAGAGTTGGTGCCATAAATTTTCACATCCCCACTATTTTGCTCAAGAAATCGGCAGGTTATCCGATAAGATAAAAAGTCATGGGAAACAATCTGCTTAAGACATCTGATACGGTCCTGTTTGTCGATGACGAGGAATACATTCTGAATGCCATATGCAGGATATTCGACGATAACTGCATAAGGGTGCTGAAGGCAGATAATGCATCAGACGCACTCGATCTCTTCAAGAAAGAAGAGATTGCCGTGGTCATATCGGACAATCAGATGCCCGGCATGAAAGGGATAGATTTTTTAGCGCAGGTGAAAACCATTTCACCCGATACTTTAAAAATCTTGATGACCGCGTATGTGGATATAACTGTCGCCGTTGACGCAATAAATAAAGGAGAGGTCTTCCGCTTCATTACGAAGCCCTGGGATGATAATGCATTGATACAGACAGTGGAGGACGCTGTTGAGCGTTACAGGATCATACAGTCCCTGAAAAAGAATGACGAGGGCACACTGCTTTCTCTTGCGCAGACTATAGAGCTGAAAGACCCGTACACCAGGGGACATTGCGAAAGGGTCGCACAGTATTCCCTGCTGATGGGCGAAGCCATGGGTCTTTCGGAAGAAGCAGGAAGGGATTTAAGATACGGAAGCTGGCTGCATGACTGCGGCAAGATCGGAGTGCCTGAGAGCATCCTTAACAAAAACGGCCCCCTTGACCCTGAAGAATTCGAGATCATAAAAAACCATCCGCGCTGGGGCGCTGACGTCGTCGGCCATGCCAAACTGCCTGATACGGTAATAAAGATAATCCTCCATCACCACGAAAAATATGACGGCAGCGGCTATCCGGCAGGACTTAAAGGGACGGACATTCCATTAGAGGCGAGGATAGTGACCGTGGCTGATGTATTCGACGCGCTGACGAGCGACAGGCCATACAGAAAAGGCTACACCAGGGAAAAGGCGGTAGGCATAATATCTTCAATGAGGAGCACCATCCTGGACGCGGGTATCGTTGATATTTTTCTGCATTTGCTTAAGGACCAAAAAGAACTCTCATAAGACCCCGATTTTACCTGTTACCGCTTACATCCCTTTCGCCTTTTCGATTTTAATCTTTGTCCGTTTGATGTATACTTTTAGCCGGATATTATGAGCCTGGACCTGAGCAAATGGACAAGAGACTGGGCCTTGATGAGCAGCTTCTTCAGCGCCGAAGAGATCACGGAAATATCGGAGAGGCTCAAAGGTCTGGAGGTGCGGAACATCGTGTTCTGCTCCTTCGAGAACAGATTCGCACGGAGCGGCGGATTGGCCGCGGTCACGACAAACATACTCCCCTTTCTGAAAGAGATCAATGCTGTCCCCAATGTAATTTTGATGACGCCCTTTTACTCCACTGTGGACAACGGCAAACTGAAAAGCACGGGTAAAACTTTCAAGGTCCCCTTCAACAACAAAACCGTAGAGGTTGAATTATACGAATATACATGGAATTACACAACGCCGCGCAGCGGCAGCTTAAAAGAATACTACTTGAAGGCCGACGGTTTTTTCAGGACCTCGGAGAACATAAGAGACCCTTATGTTTACAACGAATACGATAAACGTGTGAATGACGGCCTGATGATCGATAATTCGCTGTTCTTCTGCAAGGCGGCGCCCCTGGCGATGCGGGCCTTGAATATAAGCGAAGACATTGTCTTCCACCTGCAGGAATGGCAGACTTCGCTTATCGCCCTGACTTCGAAAGAGGCGATGTTAAGCGGCACGCTGAAATCCTGCGGCACAGCGCAGACAATGCACAACTCTTACGACTCGTTTATTCCCTGGCAATCTCTGATAAGAATCAATGACGGCCCTTTAAGACAGAAAATCTCACTGTTTCCGGGCAACGGCCTGACTGCATACCAGATAGGACTTCAGTTGGTAGATGCGCCCGTCACTACTGTGAGCGAGCATTTTGCGGTGGAATTTACATCAGACATTCTTCAGACCGATTATTTCGCCCCGCACCTTCAGAACATATTCAGGAAAAGCGGCGTATACGGGATCAATAACGGGATGTTTATGGACCTGCCGCCGGAATTTGCCGACGCGGACAAGCTTACCGTGAACGATGCACAAAGAATCAAATTGCAGAAAAGGAAGGCCCTCCTGAAGATTTTGTCCGCATACAAACCTGCTGAGCGCTTCGGCGACCTGACATACAAAGGGCGGACAATAACCTCTCTGCCGCAAGATGTCCCGGTCATAGCAATGAGCGGACGTCTGGACCCCCTTCAGAAAGGCTATGACGTCCTGCTGAGGGCGCTTGAGAAATTTGAGGAAGATGAAATAAAGGTTGTCCTGACCCCGCTTGCCGTGCGCAAACCCGACCTTGATTACTTTTATGAAGTCGCCTGCAAATGCAGGGGCAACCTGACGGTCTTTCCCGTGAGGATGGAAAAAGGTTACGGTGAGCTGCAGAGCGGGGCCACATTCGGGATAATGCCCTCCATATATGAACCCTTTGGGGCGGCGGTGGAATACATGGCCAACGGCACAGTAAATATAGGCCGGTCCACCGGCGGATTAATTGACCAGATCAACTCTCAATGCGGCTTCCTTTACAAGGAGGACGCCGTCTTTTACACACTTGGAAATGTAAGTACATTTGTCGATACGGGCGATTGTGTACAGATGAGGAAAGCAAACCCCTGGGTCCAAAGCATGGCGGACAATTTATATGACGCATTGAGAAAGGCCATCCATTTATATCAGAAAGAGCCGGAGGAATATTTTAAATTAATACTCAACGGCCTGAAAAAAGCCGGCAGTTTCAACTGGGAAACAGGCGCGAAAAAATACTTTCAGGTTTATAAAAAGGCCCCCGGCTTGTAAGAAGCGGACTTACCCCCAAAGTCTCCTGCAGACAATGTCCTCAATAAAGTCGTTCCCGATAAAATCCGATACGATTATTAAGGCTGGAGCTTAAGGCTGTTCAATTATGAAAGTGTTTGAAGATATCTCTATTGTTCAGACCGCTGCGGGGGGCGTGATATTCCTGTGCTCAATAGTCATGGCCCTGCGGATCAAGGACCACGCTTTGAAAGGACTTTCAAGGGAATGGGTCCTGACCATCATGCTTATGGCCTCGGTGTTTCTGGTTTATTTCTTCTACCTGTTTTCCCTGCTGATCGATATGAGCTTGCCGCAGGAATTGATCACAGGCACGGTGCTGCTTACAAATGCGCTGTTTGTATATGTGTTTGTATCATTCGCCAAAACCGGCATTGACCGTCTCGGTAAGGAGACTGCGGCACGCAGGGAGCTGGAAGACAGGCTGAAGGCATTTTCACTAACAGATGAGCTTACCGGCCTGTACAGCAAAAGGGCGTTTCTCACTCTCATGGAAAATCATCTGAAGATCGCAAAAAGACAGAGGACAAAGGTCCTGATGTTTTATGCCGACGTTGACGGTCTCAGGAACATAAACAATGCGCAGGGGCCCCAGGAGGGCGATATGCTCCTGACCGAAACCGCAAATCTGCTCAAGGCGACTTTCCGCAAGTCCGATATTATTGCCCGTGTCGGCGAAGATGAATTCGCGGTATTTTTAGTAGGGGCCAGGGAAGAACATGCAGGGACCATCACCGGCAATTTCCTGAATAACCTTGAATGCCATAACGTGAAAAGGCTGCAAAGATACAAACTTTCCCTTTCGTATAGCCTAATACCCTTTGATCCGGCCTTCAACGATTCGACAGATTCCATATTGACCTGTGCGCATGAATCGATGCTCGAACAGAAAAAGCAGAAGCACGCTTTCAATTAGCGCTCTCTTTTACGGTTTCCAGTATTCCGTAAATTTTCCACCCTTTGTAATCCATACTACATAGGGCGCAACCGTGATATCGCCTTTTGAATCAAATTTTATGTTCCCGAGCGTCCCGGCAAATTCCATGGAATGGAGCTTGTCCATAACGGCCTTCCCTTCTGTAACTCCCGCAGCTTCAATCGCCTTCAGCATAATGTTGGCCGCATCATAGGCGTAAGCGGAATACGGACCCAGCTCACCGAATCTTTTAGTATACTGCACGATAAATTCCTTTGCCGTCGGGATGGTATTGGGGTCCGGGCTGAATGTGAGATATGTGCCTTCGGCAGCCTCTGCCCCTGCTATCTCGACAAATTTGGGGTCGATGACGCCGTCGCCGCTCATGAAAGGTACCGTCATTCCTATCTCGCGCGCCTGTTTTACCATAAGCCCGCCCTCAGGATATATCCCTCCGAAATATATAAGCTCGGGGGCCTTCTCCCTTATGGAAATCAGCACCGTCTTGAAATCCTTGTCACCCTGGACTATGCCGCCGTAGTAAACAACTTCAGCCTTGCCGCCAAGAAATTTATTGAATTCATCCGCAAGTCCCTGACCATAGGTGGTCTTGTCATGTATTACGGCCAGTTTTTTTATTTTCAATTCCCTTGTCACAAAGTCGGCAGCGACCTTGCCCTGCTGGTCGTCTCTTCCGCAAACGCGAAAAACGCCGTAATGACCCTTCTCGGTAAGCTGAGGATTTGTAGAGGCCGGGGTTATCATTGGAATGCCTGCGCGGTCATATACATCCGAAGCCGGGATTGAGCAGCTCGAATTGAAATGCCCGATCACGCCCTTTACTCCCTGTGTCACGAGTTTATTGGCGACTGAAACCGCCTGTTTAGGGTCTCTCTGGTCATCACCGATAATAAGCTCTATTTTCCTGCCTGAAACCCCGCCCTTACGGTTCCACTCTTCCACTGCGAGGGTCACGCCGTTTCTGAAATCCATCCCCATCTTCGCCTGATCGCCCGTCATCGGCCCTGCAATACCGATCTTTATAACGTCTTCGCCTTTTTTAACGCAGCCGGACAAGATAACAATTGCAAATAAAAACACCAGAAACTTTCTTATCATTTCTTCCTCCATGAGTTATAGCGCTCAAAAATTCTACCAGAATAAAGGACCTGCTTACAAGAAGCTCATTCTCCCAGATAAGCCTTCTTGATGTCCGGGTCATAAAGTTTCGGTCTTGACATGAGCGCCCTGCCGATTGCAAGCATCTGCTGCTCTCCACCGCTCAGCGTTCCGCCGGGCTGTTTCCGTCTCTCTTTAAGAACGGGGAATAGCGAGAAGATATATTCCAATTGATTATTTTGAAAGCGAGGCAGCGCCCCGTCTCGACTTCCGACTTCCGACTCCCGACTTCTGACTTTTAAAAATGCCCCCATATCGAGATTCTCCATTACCGTGAGCTTCGGGAAAATCCTTCTGCCTTCCGGGACCTGCGACAGGCCCATTGCAACGATTTTATGCGGCGGCAGCGCGTGGACCTCTTTCCCTGCAAATGATATTCTTCCTCCTGAAGGTTTGAGGACCCCGGATATCGTCATAAGCGTGGTGCTTTTCCCTGCGCCGTTACTTCCTATGAGACAGACAATCTCTCCGCTGCCGATTTCAAGGGTCATGCCCCTGAGCGCTTCGATGCGTCCGTAAGAGGCGTGTATGTCTTCGAGTTTGAGCAACTAAAAAACCTCCTCCTTCCCAAGATAGGCCTCTATCACATACGGATTGTTCTGTATCTCATTCGGTGTGCCTTCGGCAATTTTCACACCGTGGTCAAGGACCACGATCCTGTCCGATATGCCCATGACAACCTTCATATCATGCTCGATTATTATTACCGTTTTCCCCCACTCCCTGATCCTCCTGATAAGCTCCATCAATTCTTTCGTCTCCTGTGGGTTCATACCCGCTGCAGGTTCATCGAGCAATAACAGTTTCGGTTCAGTTGCGAGCGCCCTTGCGATTTCCAGTCTCTTCTGGTCCCCGTAAGGAAGGTTCCCGGCGAGGACGTCCGAGTAATCCTGTATGCCGGCAAATTGCAGGTACTCAAACGCCCTTGATTTAATTTCATCTTCTTCTTTGAGAAATTTTCTTGTCCCCATTATGGCCGTAAGAAGCCCCTCTTTTGAGCGCGTGTGCTGTCCGATCATTACGTTTTCAAGAACACTCATGGAGCCGAATACCCTGATATTCTGAAACGTCCTCGCGATACCCTTTGCGGTTATTTCATACGCCCTTTTATGGGTTACGTCTTCTTCTTCGAACAATACTTTGCCTTTTGTCGGGGGAAGCACGCCCGTAAGGCAGTTGAACAATGTCGTTTTGCCCGCGCCGTTCGGCCCTATTATGCTGAGGATGGTCCCGCGCCTGACCTTAAAACTGACTTCCTCAATCGCCTTGAGCCCGCCGAATATTTTTGTTAATGCCCTGACATCCAGAATCATTGTTTATTTTTCCGGTCCCTGTCATGCCGTGCTTGTCCGGCATCTCTTTTAATAAAAGATTCCCGGCAAGCGGGAATGACATCTTGGTAACTCATAACTCTTAACTTATTTTTATCAGTCCCTGCGGCCTGAAGATCATCATCAATACAAGACCCACGCCGAGGGCAAGCATGCGGTACAACTGGAATTCACGCAGCAGCTCCGGCAATAGCACGAGTATCAGGGAACCGAGGAGCACGCCGGGAATGCTGCCGAGCCCGCCGAGGATAATCATGCATACGACAAACACCGATTCCATGAATGTAAAACTTTCCGGTGACACAAAGTGCATCTTGCTTGCAAACAATGCCCCCGCAAGTCCCGCCCAGAACGCGCCGAATGTCAATGCCATGAATTTGTATTTTCTCGTATTGACGCCCATAGCCTCTGCGGCCGTCTCATCTTCCCGGATTGAAAGCCACGCCCTTCCCGTCCTTGAGCGGTGGACGCGGTTCACGATAAACGCGGCAAGGAGCACAAAGCCCAAAACGAGGTAATAAAAATACATCAGGCTGCCCACCTCAAACCCCATAATAAATGGAGAAGGGACATTCGATATGCCGTTCGGGCCCCTCGTTACGCTGTCCCAGTTATTCAGCACCAGGCGGATTATTTCTCCGAAACCCAGGGTAACGATTGCGAGGTAATCTCCCCTTAGTCTCAGCGCAGGGAATGAAAGGAGCAGGCCCGCTGCCGAAGTTATGACCAGCGTCAAAGGAAGGGCGCTCCAGAACCCGAGTCCGAAATTTGTCGTCAGCAATGCATTCGAATATGCGCCGATCCCATAGAATGCCGCAAACCCAAGATGCAAAAGACCGGTGGACCCCAGCACAACGTTCACTCCGAGAGCAAGGATGATATAAATGCCCGCAAGGACGGCAACGTCCGTGTAGTAATCACTCAGAAAAAGAGGGAGCAGGAGAGAAAATATTATCAGAGCAATCATCAGCAATCCGGTGTTGACCGGGACTGACGGAATTTTGGTCCTGCCGTAAATATTCGCCAGAAGAAAATAAACTCCGTAAGAAACGAGTATCCCGCCGAAAAGATATGCTCCTCCTTTAATCCCCGTAAAAGGCATGGACAGCAGTGAGAGCCAGAACATGAAAAGGATTTTCTTCAAGGCTTCTGTCCCTCTGATTTTCCTAACAGTCCCGTAGGTTTCACGAGGAGAATCAGGATTAAAATGATAAATGCATACGCATCCTTATATTCGCTCGACAGGTAACTCGCCCCGAGGCTCTCTATAAGTCCGAGAACAAGACCGCCGATCATGGCCCCCGGTATGCTCCCGATGCCGCCCAATACGGCTGCTGTAAAGGCCTTTATCCCCGCCATATAACCGATCGAGTAATTCACGAGTCCGTAATACATTGCCACCATCAGTCCGGCAACGGCTGCAAGGCCTGAACCGATAATAAAGGTCACCGATATGATCCTGTCTATGTTTATGCCGAGAAGCGAGGCCATGACTTTGTCCTGCGCCACCGCCCTCATGGCCTTGCCTGTTTTTGTCTTCATGATGAACAGGTGAAGTCCTGCCATGAGAAAAAAAGAAACAATTATGATGAATATCTGGAGCGTGGTCATAGTAACATTGTAGAATTTAATTATCGTGACCGGGATAACATGCGGGAACACCTTGTCGGTCGCGCCCTGCGTGAGCATAACGTAGTTCTGGAGAAAAATGGACACGCCGATTGCGCTTATCAAAGGATTAAGTCTCGGCGCATTCCTCAACGGTTTGTATGCAAGCTTCTCTACAGTGAAGCCGTAAGCCGAGCAGACGATTACCGACATGATAACAGTCAGAGACAATGAAAGGAACAGGCTGTATTGCGTAAGTCCCGAGGCAGTGAATATGCCTAAAAATATGATGCCGAGATAAGCGCCGATCATGTAAATCTCGCCGTGGGCGAAATTTATCAGCTCAAGAATTCCGTAAACCAGCGTATACCCCAGCGCGATCAGCGCGTATACGCCCCCGACTGTCAGACCGTTGATGATCTGCTGAAGAAACATAGCGCAGAAATTTTACCAGATTCAGAGAGGATTTAGTAATTCGGCAAGCAAATGTCTGAACTCTGTCATTCCGGCTTGTCCGGAATCTTTCTTTTATCCGGTAAGACAAGCCATCGATTCCCGACAAGCGGGAATGACGAACCTTTAATATTTGATTAAAGGTTTATTAGTAATTTACCGGCGAGGGCGCTATTCTAAGTCCCGTTTGAATTTTCCTTAAACATATCTCCGGCATCCATCGAGCTTCTTGTCAACGGTGACGAAGCGACAGCAGTGAACCCCATTTCAAGCGCTTTAATCCTGTACTGCTCAAACACCTCAGGCTTTATATATTCAACCACCGGGATGTTGTTCCTCCGTGGCTGCAAATATTGTCCTACGGTCAAAAAATCACATTGGGCCTCTCTAAGGTCTCTCATTACCGAAAATACTTCCGGTGCACTCTCCCCTAATCCGACCATGATCCCTGATTTTGTTTTCATGCCGGCAGCCAGTTTCTTCGCTGTCTTTAAAACGTCAACTGAGGTCCGGTAATCAGCCTGCGGCCTGACCGCCGGATAGAGTCGCGGTACCGTCTCGACATTATGATTGAATATATCAGGCCCCGCAGCGAGCACCGATTTTAAGGCCTCTGCATTCCCTTTGAAGTCCGGGGTCAGCACTTCTATTTTTATTGAGGTGTTACGGTCTCTGATCGCATGGATTGCTTTCACGAACTGGACTGCCCCTCCGTCCGGAAGATCATCTCTCGTTACGGATGTGATGACCACAAATTTCAGACCTAAGGACAATACCGCCTCTGCAACTCTTTCGGGTTCATCAGGGTCAACGGGCAAAGGCATTGAGGACGCGACAGCGCAAAAAGAACAATTCCGCGTGCATCTGTCACCCAGGATCATAAAGGTCGCAGTATTTTTTGAAAAACACTTGCCCTGATTGGGACACCTGGCCTCTTCACAGACAGTAGACACCCCGTGTCGCCTCAGGAGTTTTTTGGTTTCGTGCGTACCGGTTGATTTGACCTTTATCCATTCAGGATGGCGCATACGTTAGACAAACTATTTGAGTCTTCGACATTGAAAATCTTCACATTGCCGTCAATTCTTTTTATCAGGCCGGCCAAAACTTTTTTGGGACCGGCTTCGATAAACGTGTCCACGCCGTTTGCAACCATGACCTTAACAGAGTCCTCCCACAAAAGCGGACGGTCAAGCTGTCTCACAAGCGACTCTCTGACCTCCTGCGGGTCTTTCAGAAACGCGGCATCGGCATTGTTTACAACCGGTATTTCAGGCGCCCGGAATTCAACTGTGTTCAATAATCCGGCCAGCTTTTCAGAAGCGTCTTTCATGAGTGCGCAATGCGAGGGCGCTGAAACGGCAAGGGCCACTGCTTTCCTTGCGCCGTTTGCCTCTGCGAGCTTCATAGCCTCTTCAACAGCGTGCTTTTCACCGGCAATAACGATCTGCCCCGGGCAATTGTAATTTGCCGGAGACACATACCCTGATTTAACGGAATTGCATACATTGATTATCGCTTCCCTGTCGAGTCCTATGACGGCAGCCATCAGTCCTTTCCCTTCCGGCACGGCCTCCTGCATGTAGCGGCCTCTTTTCTCGGTTATCTTTACCGCGTCGGTGAATGAAATTACACCTGCCGCCGTCACTGCGCTGTATTCGCCGAGACTATGCCCCGCAACGCAGAACGGCGTTATTCCTTTAGAGGAGAGAACTTTAAATACCGCATAACTTGCGGTAAGAAGACAGGGCTGTGTCCTGAATGTCCTGTTCAGCTCGCTGTCGGGTCCGTTAAAGCTCATTCCGGCAACATCGTATCCCAAAGCGTCTGACGCGGCTTTGTATATTTCCCGGACTTCCTCAAAATTGTCGTACAGGTCCTTCCCCATCCCGACATGCTGCGAACCCTGTCCGGGGAATACGAAGGCAATTTTCATTTATAGTCCTTTTATCTCTTTGATTTTTCTGGTGAGCATCGGGACGATTTCAAACAAATCACCGACGATGCCGTAGGTGGCTACGTTGAAGATAGGGGCATCCGGATTTTTATTGATGGCGATGATTATGTCCGACGACTGCATGCCTACGAGATGCTGGACCGCGCCGGAGATCCCGCAGGCAATATATATTTTGGGATTGACCGTCTTTCCGGTCTGTCCGACCTGATGGCTGTATGAAATCCATCCTTCGTCTACGGCAGCCCTCGATGCGCCGACAACTCCGCCCAGCGCCTCAGCAAGTTCTTCGATCAACTTGACGCCTTTCTCGCCGCCTGCGCCTCTTCCGCCTGCCACTATAAATTCAGCCTCGTGGAGATTGACGCTTATCCCTGAAACTTCCTTTACTGTCTCAAGCACTTTCGTCCCTGATGTGATTTCATCGCATTGGAAGTCAATGATCTCACCGGCCCTGTTCTCCGCATATTCTCCCCTCTTCATTACACGCGGCCTTACGGTGGCCATTTGCGGACGGTAATCAGGACATACTATCGCAGCCATGATGTTCCCGCCGAAGGCAGGCCTTATCTGGATGAGGTTTCCGGACCCTTTGTCTATTTCGAGAGAGGTGCAGTCCGCTGTCAGCCCCGTCCTCAACCTTGCGGCAACGCGCGGTACAAAAGACCTGCCGACCGGAGTTGCGCCGGCAAGGACTATTGAGGGTTTCTGCTCGTTGATAATTTTCGTGAGTGCTCCGGCGTACAAATCGTCGTTGAAGTTGTTGAACCGGGGACCGCTGCAAAGATACACCCTGTCGGCGCCCCATCTGATAAGCTCCCTTGCCTCTGATTCATCAGCGCCCGGCAGGAGCGCCAGCAGTTTTACGCCAAGTCCATCAGCAAGCCTTCTTCCTGCTCCGAGCAATTCAAAAGAAACAGGCGCGACCTTCCCTTCCCTCTGCTCGGCAAAGACAAGTACATCTTTGAAGTCTTCAATCCTTTGTCTGTGTTCTGCGCCCTGTGTTCTTTCTTCTGTCTCATATATCGCACCTTCGGGACATGCAGAGATGCACGTCTTGCAGTAGTTGCAATATTCATTGATGGCGGCCTTGCCGTCTTTTAACACAATGGCGTCAAACGGGCATGAATTCAGGCACGTCTCACATGCCGTGCATTTATCAATCCTGACAACTATAGACATTTGATGGTCCTCAATTCTTCTATTAACGCGGCCACCTGTTGCTCCGGTGCGCCTTCGATCATCTTCCTCTCTGCCTTTAACTGCGGAGCAAAGATGTTTTTTACCTGTGTGGGAGAGCCTTTCAGGCCGATACAATTTTCATCGGCATGGATATCGTCTTTGCCCATCTTTCTTACCCCGGCTTTTTTCGCGGCCATCTTGCCTTTCAGTGAGGGCATTCTCGGCCGGTTTAATTCTTTTACGACTGTAAGCAGCACCGGCAGCGAAGATTCAACTACATCATATCCCTCATCCATGAGACGCTGGACCTTTATATAGTCGTCTCTTACCTCTTCTATCTTTCTGATATATGAGATATGAGGGATGCCTAAAAATTCCGCTGTCTCGGGACCTACCTGCGCCGTGTCGCCGTCAATCGCCTGCTTGCCGCATAAAATGATGTCTGCGCCGAGTTCCCTGATCGCCCCGGCCAGTGTGTATGATGTCGCCCATGTATCGGAACCGGCAAAGGCCCTGTCTGAAAGCAGCACCGCCTCGTCTGCGCCCATGGATATGGCATCCCTGAGGGCGCTCTCGGCCTGCGGCGGCCCCATTGTCAGGACCGTTACTTTGCCGCCTGCCGTTTCCTTTATCTGCAGTCCGGCTTCAAGGGCGTGAAGGTCAAAGGGGTTGATGATGCTTGGAACGCCTTCCCGCATGAGAGTGTTTGTCTCGGGATTGATCTTTATCTCCGCCGTGTCAGGCACCTGTTTTATACATACAATGATGTTCATTTTTCCCTTCCGGATTGAAAAAATTAATATGCCATGAAAATTGGAAAATTATTATACGATATTGAATTTGGTTAGGTAAACCCCGCGGACAATCAGGGTAGTGCGACAAATCCTGCTGACTTCAAATCGAACGCATGCTCAAAAGCGCCGTGTGGTTAGATCTCACTGCGTTTTACATTTTGGACAGAACATGTTGCCTCCGGATAGCTTGCAAGATTACTCCATTATGGCCGTTGGCAGATGTCAGATCAGGGCTTTCCCTTCCATATCGGCTGACATTCCAAAAAAAGACAGGACTGTGGGGGCGATGTCAAGGAGGCTTGGGTCTTCTTTTTCCAATTTGAAATTCGTCAGCAGAATGCCGGGGACTATAGTCGGATCTACAATATGGTCTCCGCTCCATTTTTTCAGATTGTCTTCGAATATGCGGGCCGGGGAACCGCCGACCGCAGTCTGCCATGAGGCCCTGTAACCATACTCAAAGCCGACGACAATATCCGGGGCGGTATTGACCTGGGCGCCGTTATATATGCCTGTTCTTTTGTAAGCATTTTTCACCGCCGGCTGACCGTTTTGGGAATCTCTCAGATTAAGAAGCTCGCCGGCAATACGGTCTGAAAGGGAATCAGCTTCCGGCCCTGCACCCACGATTCCGTTTCGCTCTCTGCCTTTTATATTCAGATAAATGCTCCCGAATCCAAGCGAGAAGGCCCTCGTATTGTTCCAGTCAACATACTGGAAGAGCCCGCCACCCTCTTTATCATCATCAGAGACCTTCCGGGTGAGCTTCATTAATCCGTTCTGCACAAGCCACGAATTAAGATGGACAGCGCGTCTGAAGGTGGTAAAGCCGTGGTCCGAAAAGACCATCAGCGCTGTCTTATCATCAACGGCTTTCATTACTTCGCCGAGAGTCCTGTCCATCTTCCGGTAATAATCATCGATCACATGGGCGTATTTCAATGCGTATGATTCATTATAAAGCGGATGCGCAGGGTCTCTTGTCACCCAGAAAATATGCTGTATCCTGTCGGTAGAGAAAAAGGCGGATGCCAGCAGCCCCTCGCTGAACCTGTTCATTTCGTACCAGAGCATTTTTTCCTGCTCTTCGACTATCTCGTCACACATGGAAATAAACGCCTCTTCATCCGTTCTCCCCTCTTCAAGCGCCTTCGTATCTTCAGGCATGCCCAAGGTATAGAAATTTCCCAGATTGCCCGCCAGCTCCTTTACATAATCATCCGGGCTCGAAATCACAAAAACGGGATCTGAGGGATTGATTTGTACGGGGGTCATGTACAATTCAAATTCCGGGCTTGTCCGGTTCAGATAAAACTTGACTGTACCTGACACTGTTTTCATCATCCCGATCTTAAAATTGACCTCTATCCATTCGCTCCATTGGTTCAGGCTTAATTTATACTTCCGGCCGTCCAACGTGATTTCTATCGGTCCGTTCCCGGTCCTTATGAGCATATCTGTTTTGGCAAATTCCCTTGACATCATTTTTGTAACATTAGGGCCGAAGATATGGGTATTGATCGTCCCACCGTTGATATTGACTCTCACAATTTTTTCATGTCCCTCGGAATGCTGCGGAATTTCACCGGAAGTGTAAAAGGCATATTTCCCCAGCCCGCCCCTGATGTCGGGGACACCAAGCCCCGCGTAAAGCTTTGTCCGGGTCTGTTTCGGCTGAAAGGTCATCGGCCATTTCAGGACGGTAGACGGGACATTGTTAGCTGAAGTGTGGTCCCAAAAGGCGTTCCCCTGCATTACAGGCAAGAAACCGGCTTCTCTTTTTCCGAAGATGTTTTTAGGGTTTTGTTTCAATATGGCCAGTTCCGGCATATAATCCGTTATCCTGCGGTTCAAGAAATCGAAGACGCCGTGATATCCGGGATTGTTCCCCGTGGCGATGGAGGCCCATGCCACAGGACTCTGGGCAGGATTGCTTGTCATCAACGGAGAATAAGCGCCCGCACCGCGGAGCTTTGAAAAATTCGGAAGGTCGCCCTGCTGCATCAAGAGGGAGAGTATCTTTGGATCAAGTCCGTCTATTCCAAGCAGGATTGCTTTTTTATATTTTGGATTAGCGGTAAATTTTACTGACATTTATTAATATTAGGTTAATCCCGGTCCCGGTGTCAAATGAAGAGTAACCGGTCGTGATGGAAGATTAGAATACATAAGGCCTCATGGCCATGGTTTTTTTATCCCTGGACCTCTGTACCGTTATTTTTATCAGCATTTATCCGGCTAAAGTAATCCCCTTAAAGTTCCGATTATTATTCTCAGAATTACAGTGTTTGGGTTTTCGGCACGGGAACATGCTGATTTTTGGAAAAATATAAATATCTGAGGTCAGGAAATGCACAAGGCAAGACTTGAAAGTCTCATAAGAAATCTCAATCATCAAGATGCTTCTAAAAGACGGTCGGCGGCCGAGGCGCTGTCTGATGGGGACCAGAGGGCCATCTACCCTTTGATAAAGGCCTTGAGAGATGACAATTTCGGCGTTCAGGACGCAGCAATGCGCTCTCTTATGTCAATAAGAGATGAGGCCACGGCGTATATGGTTATCCCTCTTCTGAGGGAGGATTCCTTTTTAAGAAATACAGCAATAATCATATTAAGAGAGATGGGCAGTCTCACCATCCCGCTGCTTACTGTTCTCCTGAAAGACAGGGACGATGACGTAAGAAAATTTGCAGTTGATCTTATCCACGACATCCAGTGCTGCGATTACCAGGAAAAACTGATAGAGCTGCTTAAAGACGATACCAACGCCAATGTAAGGGCCGCCGTCGCGAAGACTTTGGGCATGCTGCAGAACAGGGAAGCAGTCCCTCAATTGATAGAGGCCTTAAAAGATGAGGAATGGGTGTGCTTTTCAGCCCTTGAAGCCCTTGCCGGCCTTAAGGACGAACGTTCCATCGGACCTATTGTGACATTGTTGAACAGCGCATCTGAAACCGTAAGGTTCGCGGCCATTGAAACGCTTGGGATGATCAGCTCGGAGAGCGCCCAAAAGCCTTTGCTTGAGCATGTATCCAAAGCAGAGGGGTTCGAAAGAAGGGCCACCATAGTAAGCCTTGTCCAGATCGGCACAATCCCTTCAACCAGGGAAATATCAGATGAGCTTATTGACATGTTGAAAGAAGGCGACTGGGAAGAGATACTCGTCGCCGTTAAAGGTCTGGTAATGCTCCAGGAGAAAAAAGCGATACACTATCTGATTGACGTGGCAGGCTCCCTCGACCTGGACGATCCTGAAAATGAAGAAAAATTATATTTTTTGAAAAACGCGATCCAGAGTTTCGGCTGCGATGATTTCCTCATAGATATTCTCAACGACCAATCCGCCAAATACAGGGGAAAAGTCACTGCGATAGAAATAATAGGAGATTTGAAGTGCGTGAAGGCGGTCCCTGTCCTGATCAAGCTGCTGAAAAGCGACCAAAGAGACGTGAGAAGGTCCAGTATAAAATCCCTGGGACAGATGGACAGCGATGAGGCGAAAGAATGTCTCATAGAAGCCATTGCCGATAATGACAGCCACGTCAGAAAGACGGCAGCAGCAGCCATCGGCAAGATCGGGGAAATGTCGGCCTTCGAGCCCCTCATTAAAATGCTGCATAACGAAAAATTCAATGACATTATCGAGGAATTTGTTAACGCGCTTCTTAATATCAACTCCACCTTGTTTTTGTCCCGCCTCGATGAATTCAATAACAAAATCCGGGAGACCGCCCTGAGATACGCTCCGACATACAACCCGGAGGCTTCATGCTGAACATACCTCTTGCCGACGCCACCTTCAGAGATTTGCGGGACTACATATATGAAAAAAGCGGCATTTTTATATCCGACAACAAGAAATACCTTATAGAAAACAGGCTTTCAAGGATACTGCAGGAAAAGGACCTTAAATGCTTCGAAGACTATCTGAAGATAATAAAATGCTGCACCAACGGAAATGATCTGAACAGGCTCTTCGACGCCGTGACCACAAACGAGACCTATTTCTACAGGGAGCCCCAGCAGCTTGAGGTATTTGTAGGCGACATTGCCAAAAAGCTGTTTGAACAGAAAAAAGGCGCAAAGACCATCAAGATATGGTCCGCGGCCTGCTCCACCGGCGAAGAACCCTACACGCTTTCAATAATGTTAGCTGAAAAGGGCTTCTCTCCTTCCCAGTTCGAGATATACGGTTCCGATCTGAGCGAAGGGGTCCTGAGCTCCGCACAGAAGGCCGTTTACAATTCATATTCCATAAGGAATATTCCCGAGACCTGCCTTAAAAAATATTTTGCGCCTGAAGGCCAGAACTACACACTGAGTCCAGTAATCAGAAAAAGCGTTAAATTCCAGAAAATAAATCTTATCGACGATAAAAATGTAAGGTCTCTGCGGAATATGGATGTCATATTCTGCAGGAATGTGCTCATCTATTTTGACGTAAAGTCAAAACAGAAAGTGGTCTCGCATCTTTACGACTGTCTGAACCCGGGAGGTTACCTTATAATCGGCTCTTCGGAAAGCCTCCACAGCATAACGAGGGCCTTCAGGCCGAATGTCCTGAATAAAGTAATCACATATCAGAAGGTATGAAAATGAAAAAATCGGATTGCGGAATAATCTCAATATGTCGCCCTGAATTTATTTCAGGGTCCGACAACAAGATGCTGAAACGGGTCCATATGAAAATATTTAGAGAGAGAGACGATAAATTCTCCAGTGAGGTCATGCAATGAAAATTATGATTGTAGACGATTGTCAGACAACGAGGAAGCTTCTGGGCCATTACCTGAAATCAAGGGGATATGCCGTAGTGTTTGCGGAAAACGGCCTCGATGCCCTGGAAAAACTCGGCGCGGACAACGTAAACCTGATTATGACAGACCTGAACATGCCGTATATGGACGGCATGGAGCTCATAAGGACCTTGAAGGCTGACCCGAGGTTTTCGGAAATTCCCATACTCATGGTGACAACTGAAAACGATGAGACCGAAAGAGAAAAGGCCTTTACTTTTGGGGCGAACGGCTATGTGATAAAGCCCGTCACCGGGGACGCCATTGCACAAAACATCAAGACTATTCTGAAAAAAATGTTTACTCAGGGAGGACAAATACATGAATGATCTGAAAATGAAGATTCTTGTTGTCGATGATTTCTCTACGATGAGAAGAATAGTCAAGAATCTCCTCAGACAACTGGGATACGAAAATATAGAGGAAGCGGAAGACGGGGCCCAGGCTTATTCGAAACTGAAAACCGGAGGCTTCGGTTTTGTCGTCAGCGACTGGAATATGCCCAATATGGACGGGCTCGACCTCCTCAAAAAAGTGCGCAGCGACCCTGAATTAAAAGACCTGCCGATCCTGATGGTCACTGCGGAGGCGGAAAAAGAAAAGGTCATAACGGCAATACAGGCGGGCGTCAATAACTATGTCGTGAAGCCCTTTACCGGAGAAATTTTAAAAGAAAAGATTGACAAGATATTCGAAAGGCTTAATGCACACAAATGAAACCGGTCAGGCAAAGGTCATCGGCGAAGCAGGGAATCTCTAAAAGAACAGGCCCCCCGTTTTGCACGGGGCGTCAGAGGGCGGAAATATAAATGCAAGACGAAATGGAAGAAATCATAATTGAGTTTATCACCGAGGCCGAGGAATCGCTTGATAAGATAGAGCCGTTATTTGTCGAGCTTGAGCGAAAAGGCGAAGACAAGGACATGCTCAACGATATATTCCGCTCCATGCACACAATTAAGGGCGCTGCCGGTTTCCTCGGGTTCCAGTTGATCGTCGACGTGGCGCATGCCTCTGAAAATATAATGAAAAAGGTGCGGGACGGAGAGATTGCCATGTCCAGACTTTTAATGGATGTGCTCCTGCGGTCCGTTGATATGCTCAGGCTGCTGCTGCGCCATTTAAAGGAAAAAGACGGGGTGACGGAAAACGTCTCCCCTCTCGTTAAGGACCTTGGCAACGCACTGGCTGCTGCCGTGTCAAAGACGCCTGAAACAGGACATCACGAAAAAACCGCCGGGGAAGCAAAACTCCCTGAATCTGCCGCACCTGTTATTGAAAAACCTGAAATACCTGTGATGAAGGAAGTCGATCTGACGCAGGCCCATGCCGCGAATGGGGAGCAACATACGGTAGCAGCAAGTGCGCCTCCGAAACAAAAGGAGACGTTAACGGCCGCTTTGTCCGGGGAGCACAACCAGGCCCCGGAGAAGACAGCTCCGGCAAATGGCGCTGTTAAACCCGATACCCAACCACAGGCCACGGATGACGGAGAACCAAAGCAGGAGCCAAAACAGAATGAGATGATACAATCTGCAAAGGACAACATCCAGAAGGCCCAGAATTTAAGGGTGGACGTCCACAGGATCGACAAGGTCATGGACCTTGCGGGTGAAGTGGTCCTTGTAAGGAACAGGCTCCTGAATATCTCCAACTATTTCGATTTCAAGTATACGGGCGATCCGATGACGGAAGTACTTATGGAGACGGTCTCTTTCCTTGACCGTGTCACCTCCGATATGCAGCTTGCGGTCATGAAAATGCGCATGCAGCCCATTCAGAAGGTCCTCAGCAAATTCCCGAGGCTCGTAAGAGACATATCCGCCTCCGTCAAAAAAGACGTTGACTTGCAGATCTTCGGTGAGGGCACAGAGGTGGACAAATCGGTAATAGAGCACATTGGGGACCCGATGACGCATATATTGAGGAACTCCATTGATCACGGCCTCGAATCATCAGAGGAAAGAATAGCTAAAGGCAAACCGCAGCAGGGCAAAATCGTCATAAATACATATCAGAAGGGGAACCAGATAGTCATTGAGATTGCGGATGACGGAAAAGGCATGGATGTAAATAAGCTGAAGAGCAAGGCCGTGGAAAAAGGACTGATGACGGAAGATGAAGCCCAGAAAATGTCCGACGAGGCCGCCGTGGATATTATATTCATGCCCGGCTTTTCTACAAAAGAAGTGGCTACGGAGCTCAGCGGCAGAGGCGTCGGTATGGATGTCGTAAAGACCAACATATCTCTGCTGAACGGTTATGTCGAGGTATCGACCGTGAAAGACGTCGGCACGACATTTAAGATATGCATCCCTTTGACTCTTGCTATAATCCAGGCGTTAATGGTTGAAGTGGACGGGGCCAAATACGCCATACCACTTTCCCCGATAGAAGAGACCCTCAAGGTCTCCAGAAAAGAGATTGACAATATTACGGGTCAAAGCGTAATCGTAGTCAGGGACAAGATATGTCCATTGTTTGAGCTTAACGATCTGCTCAACACGGGGACCACGGGCAGCAGCAATGAAGACTATAAATACCTGATAGTCATCTCAATGGGCGATAAAAGATTTTGCATTGCCGTCGATAAGCTTCTGGGACAGGAAGAAGTCGTAATAAAAACGCTTGCCGGACTGGATACTACGTCTTCGAATGTCCTCGGAGCTACGATCACGGGGGACGGCAAAGTCGTATTTATACTTGACGTCGCGGGGATGTCAAGAAATTTATTAGGCATAACAAAAGGCTGAAGATGACGACCGCTAACATAAGCATAATAATCCGGACCGGTACAAACGGAGGTCATTGATTACATGAAGACGCATAAAATTTGTCCTTTCCTGTTTGCTCCAAGTTTAAATAAAAGGAGGTTTCCGTGCAACAATATATAGGCTTCCATCTCGATTCAAACGAATATATGATCCCGATACTTAACGTTCGGGAGATAATCACCATGCCGTCCATTACCGCCCTGCCCCAACTGCCGCCGTATATAAAAGGCATTACAAATCTGAGGGGTACCGTCATCCCGATAGTGAACCTTAAGAACCTTTTAAATCTGCATGCGAAGAACGGCGAGGAGAAGGGCAGCACAGTGATCGTCCTCGCAGCAGGCAGCATAACCTTCGGAATAACGATAGACGGCATTACAGGGGTCATCAAAGTCGACGAATCCGATATAGAAGCGCCGGAGAGAATTATCAACAATGCGGTACACATAGAAGGCGTTGCAAAACTGAATAACAGGCTTGTTGTCCTGCTGAATATCAAAAAGCTGCTTCCGCTTGACGACATGAGCCTCCTTGAAGACACGATTGTCAGCGTAAGCAATATAGGGAACGGCGACAACGTGGAAGTGACCAGGGAGATCGACACTATCGGCGGCAAAATGACCGTAAAGGAGCTGCATAAGGCAAAAGACTTCATGACCAGCAAGCTTGATAAAAATGACCCGAGGCACAACATATTCGAGTTAATGCTGAGTTTTATGGACGCCCTGGCGGCCCAGGAACATGACCGCATGGAAAGCATAATCGAGCAGCTTCTGAAGGTGACGGACAGCGATCTCTTCAAGGAAATAGGAAAGATAACAAGAAAGCTCCACGATTCTCTTGAGGAATTTAAAGGAGCAATAAACACCGGCATTCAACGGCTCACCCAGAATGACGTCCCCAACGCCGTCGATAATCTCCAGTTCGTCATAAAAAAGACGGAAGAAGCCGCCAACAAAACGATGAGTATTGTTGAGAGATATTTTGAGGAATCCGGCGATTTCTCCAAACATGTTGAAAGCATAAAAGACAATGAGGAAGCCGCAAATTATCTCAAGACCTTCAAAGAGTCGCTGGATAACGATATGACGACGATTATTACCGCACAGCAGTTCCAGGACATTACAGGGCAGACCATTAAAAAAGTCATCGACCTTGTAAACAGCGTCGAGGTTGAGCTCCTGAGATTAATAACCAAATTCGGGGTGCTCATGCGGACCGAGGCCGAAAAAGCCGGGGTTGCAGTCGGAGCTGACAGTGATGCAGCGGCTAAAGGCGATGAAAAATCACATGAAAAAGTCACCCAGTCGGACGTCGAGTCGCTGTTGAATGATTTCGGTTTTTGATTTTCAGAAGACAAAGGAGGAAACATTATGGACCCTTCAGCGGTAGGTGAACAGATATTACAACTGGTTTCATTCACCCTTGAAAAGGAAGAATACGCCGTAGACATTCTGAAGGTACAGGAAATAAACAGGATAACGGAGATTACAAAGGTCCCAAACGCTCCGGATTATGTGGAAGGGGTAATCAATCTCAGGGGCAAAGTAATACCGGTTATACATCTCAGAAAAAAGTTCGGACTCTATCATAAAGATTCGGACGACTCGTCGCGTATAATAATAATGGACATAAACGGGATCACTTATGGCATTATTGTAGATTCCGTGTCTGAAGTATTGAGGATACCGGCCGGCACAGTAGAACCGGCCCCGCCGATGGCGGCTACCATGAGCAGCAGATTTATCCAGGGTATCGCGAAACTTGAAAACAGGCTTATCATCCTGATCGATATAGACAAACTGATCGGAGAGGCCGTATAAGCACCGGCAAGGTTGAAAAATGGTCAAAGTCCTGATAGTTGACGACTCGGCTTTTATGAGAAACACTCTCTCCGGTATGATATCTTCGGACCCGGAGATCCAGGTTGTGGGTGTTGCGCGCGACGGCATTGAAGCCATCGAAAAGGTCATCCAGCTTAAACCCGATATCGTCACCATGGACGTGGAGATGCCGAGGATGAACGGCATCGAGGCGCTGAAGCTGATAATGGAAAAGAACCCCGTCCCCGTCCTCATGGTAAGCTCTCTGACTATGGAAAGCGCAAAGGTCACGCTCGATGCGCTTGATCTCGGCGCCGTTGATTTCATTCCCAAAAACCTGTCCGACCTCTCAATCAATATAGTAAAGATCAAGGAAATTCTGATAGAAAAAATTAAAAGTATCGCAAGAAGAGGTCCGGCCCAATTCCGTAAAAGCGCTTTTCCGAAACAACGGCTTCAAATGCCCAGGACGGACTATACTTCTCACAGGAAGATAAATATTGTCGCCATAGGCTCATCAACCGGAGGGCCCAAGGCCTTGCAGAACATAATCAGTAAATTGCCCAAAGACTTCCCTGTGCCCATCGTCATTGCACAGCATATGCCGGCGTCTTTTACCGGGCCCTTTGCTGAAAGACTGAATCAGTTGAGCGACATCGAGGTCAAAGAGGCGGAGAACGGCGAACCCGTAAGGAAGGGAGTTGTATTTATAGCGCCGGGCGGAGGGCACATGAGCCTCATCCGTAAAAAAATAACGGAAACCGTAATTGCCGTTTCGGAAGAAAGGAAAGACCTGATATACAGGCCTTCCGTTGACGTGCTTATGCTTTCAGTTGTGGAGAACTTTGCCGGCCACGTGCTGGGAGTGATCCTTACCGGGCTGGGAAATGACGGTTTAAAAGGAATGAAAGAGATAAAAAACAAAGGCGGCAGAACTATTGCTGAAAGCGAAAAGACCTGTGTCGTTTATGGAATGCCGAAGGCGGTTGTAGAGGCTGGAGTGGCAGACAAGATTGTTCCGGTTGATGAAGTGGCAGGCGAAATAATCAATTCGGTTTAAGTCTGCGTTCAACCCACCTCATTCAGCTTCCTGACCCTCAGCTCCACCCCGAGCTCTCCTGCAATTTTTTTACATTTTTCAATATCTATCCCCGGTAACCCGACGACGGTGACTTTTACTTCCGGAATGACCTTTACCGCCTCTTTTGTAAATGAGACAACACTTTCGTAAGCGCCTTGCATGGACGGACGGCAGATTTTTTCATATTTCTTTTCGTCTTCCGCGTCGAGACTAATTGACAGGCTGTCGACTATTCCTTTCAGCTCGGGCAGAATATTTTTACCGTGAATCAGGTTGCCCTGCCCGTTTGTATTGATCCTCACCCGCCCGCCATTTTGCTTGACCCACGCGGCCACTTTTTTAACGAGATCGAGCCTGAGGAGCGGCTCCCCTATCCCGCAGAAGACAATTTCCTTATATACTTTCGGGTCCTTAATGGCCTTTATTACCTGCAATGCTGAAGGCTCCTTTTGAAGACGTAAGTTGTGTCCTTTCACATAACTCGTCCGCGATCTTATGCAAAAGCCGCATTTATTTGTGCACCGGTTCGTGATATTCAGATAAAGTGAGTCCCTTATCCTGTACGCTATTTCTCCCTGCCCGGTTACATCTCCTATTTTAAAAAGCCTCATAGCATTTAACGTCGTGATCCTCGCCAGGTCCGAAACATTTATTCCCCTGATCTCCGCTATGACTTCGGCTGTGTATTTTAAAAAGGACGGCTCGTTTCTCCTGCCCCTCACCGGCACGGGACTCAAGTATGGGGCGTCTGTCTCCATAAGCAGAAAATCATCGGGAATGAACCTGATAACCTCTCTCAGGTCTTTCACATTTTTAAATGTAACAGGCCCTGCGATCGAAATCAACAGGCCTGACTCCATGGCCTTATTCGCCATTTCAATATCGCCGGAGAAGCAGTGAAGGACGCCGGATATATCGGTCATTTCTTCTTTGAGAACGCGAATGGTGTCATTTTTAGCGTCCCTGCTGTGGATAATGACAGGAAGACGCGCCTCTTTTGCAAGGGCGATCTGTTTTTTGAAGGCCTCTATCTGGGCCCCCTTGGGAGAGTGCAGATAATGGTAGTCAAGCCCGATCTCGCCTACGGCAACTACCTTGGGCCGCTTTATCCACTCCCCAAGCTCACTATAGAGAGATTCATCGAGAGACGTTGCATTATGGGGATGTATCCCTGCTGCTGAATATATGATGGGGTATTTGTCCGACAGCTCCAGTCCCCTGATGTTCCCTTCCCTGTCGGAACCCGCATTTATGATATATTTAATCCGCGCATCTTCCGCGCGTTTTATAACTTCATCCCTGTCACTGTCAAAATCTTCCATGTCGAGATGACAGTGGGTGTCTATCAACATAATATTTGCCTCACAACTTTATAACCGGGAACGCAGATAACCACGGGCAAGCCTGGAACTCTGCTTATGAAATCAGCAGTAAAAACCGGAAATCAGGAAATCACTCCGGCTTTTACTTCTTGGTCCTCAGTTTTTCGTTTCTTCTAATGTTAGTGTAAAAACGGCATTTTGTCAAAGCAGGTAAAACAGGCGGGAACCTTGTAATTTTCCCTAAAATATGGTAATTTTTCAACTTATCAACGATAAGGGGGTGCTTGCATGAAGGAAGCCGATATAATTGCTGTTCTGAGAAGTGAGAATGAGGAATTCAGGAGACTCGAGGACGAACACAGGACTATGGAAAAGACCCTCGATGAGATGAACAAAAAAAGATATCTCACAGCAGATGAAGAAGTGGATAAAAAGAAAATGCAGAAACAAAAACTTCACTGCAAAGACCGTATGGCTGAACTGATAAGGGAATATAAGCAAGGAGTCAAGAATTAAAATTCCCCCTTTGTAAAAGGGGGATGAAGGGGGATTTTCAGAAAATCTCCACTTCCCGTTGCTATACTTTGCAGCAACGGGAGCCCAGCCCTCTTCTCCAAAGAGGGGAACCGACCAAATCATGAAAAGCAATATTATCAAAAAAGGACTCGAAAGACTGCCTCACAGGGCGCTGCTTTATGCCACCGGAATTCCGCGCACCGAAATGGACAAACCATTTATCGGCGTCGCAACAAGCTTTACTGACATCATCCCGGGACATGCAGGGATGCGGGACCTCGAAAGGTTTATTGAAAAAGGCGTCCATACCGGCGGCGGCTATCCCTTTTTCTTCGGCATCCCCGGCATTTGCGACGGAATAGCAATGGGACACCGCGGGATGCATTACAGTTTGCCTTCGAGAGAGCTGATAGCGGACATGGTCGAGACAATAGCCGAGGCGCACCAGTTTGACGGGCTTGTCCTCCTGACAAACTGTGACAAAATAACACCCGGAATGCTTATGGCCGCCGCAAGGGTCAACGTCCCTTCGATAGTTGTGACGGCAGGGCCGATGCTCTCCGGACATCTGAGAGGGAAAAGGCTTTCCCTTGTAAATGACACTTTTGAAGCGATAGGAAAATACAAAAAGGGATTGTTAAAGGATTCCGAGCTTGAAGACCTTGAGATGTGCGCCTGTCCCGGCGCAGGGTCCTGTCAGGGCATGTATACGGCCAATACGATGGCCTGTGTAACAGAGTCTCTCGGTATGAGTCTCCCCGGCTGCGCAACGTCTCTTGCGGTGTCGGCAAAAAAACGCCGGATCGCCTTCCATAGCGGCAGCAGGATTGTAGAACTCGTAAAGAAAAATATTACACCTGAAAAGATAATGTCCCGGAAGGCCTTTGAAAATGCCATACGCGTCGACATGGCGCTTGGCGGATCGACCAACACGGTTTTGCACATCCCCGCAATCGCCAATGAGACGCAGACACCTTTGTCTTTAGAGCTTTTTGACAAGATAAGCAGGAATACGCCCCACATTTCGGACATGCTTCCCGGCGGCGCTCATTATCTTGAAGATCTGGAATACGCGGGAGGCATACCCGCCGTGCTGAAAAGACTGAAGTCGAAGTTGAATAATGTAGTTACCGTATCAGGCAAAAAGATATATGACATAGCCGATACTGCAGAAATTACGGACCCGGAGGTCATCAGGCCGCTTAACATGGCCCATCACAAAGAAGGCGGTATTGCCGTCCTGAGGGGGACCCTCGCCCCGGACGGCGCGGTTGTCAAACAGACCGCCGTCAGCGCAAAAATGCTCCGGTTTAAAGGCAGGGCAAAGGTGTTTAATTCAGAGGAAGAGGCGATGAAGGCGATACTCGCTGGCAAAATAAAGTCCGGTGACGTTGTCGTGGTCCGTTATGAAGGTCCCAGGGGCGGTCCCGGGATGCGGGAAATGCTTAATGCGACTGCTACGGTTGCAGGCATGGGATTGAGCGAGTCGGTAGCGCTGATAACGGACGGCCGTTTTTCCGGAGGGACAAGAGGCCCCTGTATCGGTCATGTATCTCCGGAGGCCATGGAAGGCGGACCTATTGCAATTATAAAAGACGGCGATATGATAGAAATTGATATTCCGGGAAGAAAGCTTAATTTACTCCTTTCGGAAGAAGAAATAAATAAAAGGCTTAAAACACACAAACCGATCAGGCCCAAGATCAACAAAGGATGGCTTGCAAGATACGCGCAATTGGTGACTTCGGCCAGCACGGGCGCAGTCATGAAAGATAGGATTTAACCACAGAGATCACAGAGGGAATAATAATATGTAGCCACGGATGAACACAGATATATTCACGGATGTATAAATAAAAATCAGTGGGAATCCGTGTAAATCTGTGGTCAAGAATTCAAATTTTTTCTCCGTGTTCTCTGTGGCAGAAAAAAGGAGTACAAATGAAAAAGAGCGGCGCAGAGATATTAATTGAATGCCTCAAGAGGGAAGGTGTGAAACATGTCTTCGGTTATCCCGGAGGCGTGGTGCTCAATATATTCGACGTACTTTATGATGAAAAGGATGTACAGCTCATACTCACAAGGCACGAACAGGCTGCAATACACGCAGCGGACGGCTATGCAAGGGCGAGCGGGAAAGCAGGTGTCGCCATCGTTACTTCCGGCCCAGGCGCGACCAATACAGTGACCGGCATCGCCACTGCATCGATGGACTCTATTCCTCTCGTCGTGTTTTCCGGGCAGGTGCCTACCCTTCTGATCGGAAACGACGCGTTCCAGGAAGCCGACATTGTGGGAATAACCAGACCGTGCACAAAGCACAACTTCCTCGTTAAAGACGTAAAAGACCTTGCGCAGACCGTGAGAGAGGCATTTCATATCGCCACTACGGGAAGACCCGGGCCGGTGCTCATCGATCTGCCGAAGGACGTCACGGCAGGGTCGGCTGAATTCGTGTGGCCGGAGGAAGTAAAAATCAGGGGTTATAACCCTACATATCATGGAAACAAATACATGATAACCCAGGCCGCCCAGATGATAGCGCATGCAAAGAAACCGGTCATCATGGCGGGCGGCGGCGTGGTCCTGTCAGGGGCCGCAAAAGAACTGAGAGATCTTGCGGAGCACGCAAAAATACCGGTCACAATGACGCTGATGGGACTTGGCGGATTTCCGGGAAGCAGTAAGCTTTCCCTGGGAATGTTAGGCATGCACGGCACATACTATGCAAACACCGCGGTCCAGAATTCGGACCTTTTAATCGGCATCGGTGTGAGGTTTGACGACCGCGTTACAGGAAGGACAGAGGCATTTGCGCCTCATGCAAAAATCATTCAGATAGACATCGACCCGACGTCCATCAGAAAGAACGTGCGGGCGGACCTCCCGATTGTCGGAGACGTAAAGAACGTATTGAAAGACCTGCAAAAGGCGCTTAAGGAATTAAAAGAGCAGCAATGGGGCGCTGTGAGAAACGCCTGGCTGAAGCAGATAGAGCTATGGAAAGAGGAAAGACCGCTCTCCTACAGCTTCGATAAAAACGTCATTAAGCCGGAATTTGTAGTGGAGAAGATATACGAAGTAACAAAAGGCGAAGCGATAATCTGCACGGAAGTAGGACAGAACCAGATGTGGGCCGCGCAATTTTATAAATACGACCACCCGAGGAGATGGCTGTCTTCGGGCGGGCTCGGCACTATGGGATACGGTTTCCCTGCCGCAATCGGGGCGCAGTTCGCCTGCCCTGACAAAGTGGTATTCGACATCGCAGGCGACGGGAGCATCCAGATGAACATACAGGAGCTGGCTACCGCAGTCATCAATAAATTGCCTGTTAAAGTGGCCATCCTTAATAATGGTTACCTGGGGATGGTAAGGCAATGGCAGGAACTGTTTTTCAAGGAACGTTATTCACATACACATCTTGACACCGGAAACCCTGATTTCGTCAAGGTTGCCGAGGCCTACGGCGCTGTCGGCTTAAGGGCAACAAAGCCTGAAGAAGTTGAGCCTGTCATCAGGGAATCCTTAAAGATAAAGAACAAGCCCGTGTTCCTGGACTTTGTTGTGGACTGGAAGGAAAAAGTGTACCCGATGGTACCCGCAGGAGCGTCAATAGACGAAATGATCTTCGAGGAGAAAGAAGAGAAAAAGGAGAAGAAGCTGAAGGCAGTGAAATAATAAAGCAAGGTAGTTAGTAGCTAAGGAGGGGACAAAACTATGGAAACAGCATTCTTTCCCTTAACTACCTGCTACTAACTACTTTTTCGAAGGAGAATTATGAGACATACGATTTCAGTGCTTGTGGAAAATAAATTCGGGGTGCTTTCAAGGGTGTCGGGGCTTTTCAGCGGAAGGGGCTACAACATCGAGAGTCTTTCCGTCGGGGAGACCATCGACCCCGCAACTTCTGTCATGACCATAGTGACGACCGGTGAAGATCTTGTGGTTGAGCAGATAACCAAACAACTGAACAAGCTCATCGACGTCATCAAGGTCGTCGATTTCATGGAGATCGACCATGTCGAAAGGGAAATGGTGCTCGTCAAAGTCTCTCCGAGAAAAGACGACAGAACAGAGGTCCTTCAACTCGCAGAAATTTTCAGGGGAAGAATAGTCGATTCAGGGCCCACAACATACACCATAGAAATTACCGGCGATGAAGGCAAGATAAATGCATTTATAGAGCTCATCAAGCCCTTCGGAATAAAAGAGTTCGTACGCACCGGCAAGGTCGCCATAGGGCGTGAAGGATTAAAGAAGGCGAAGTAAAAGTAGGCGGCGACAGGGTCGCTGTTTCAAAATTTCTATAATCGACGAGTTGTTAAATTTTCGGTTAGATAACAATCCTTGTTTTTTAAAATTCTTAACTCTTGACTCCTGACACTTAACTCTTTTTTAGAGGTGTCGTATAGAAATTCTTCACCAGCCTCCCTTGTCTGTTTGATTTGCTGACATGATGAAGTTATTTCCCGAAAAGTTTCAGGTACTCCCCGTATCCCTCTTTTTCAAGGTCCTCTTTCGGGACAAAACGAAGCGCCGCTGAATTCAAACAGTACCGAAGTCCTGTCGGTGGCGGCCCGTCGTCGAATACATGTCCGAGATGTGAGCCGGCGTGTTTGCTCCTCACCTCCGTCCTCTTCATAAAAAAGCCCCTGTCTTCACGTGTCACGATATTTCCCGGGGCCAGCGGTTTCGTAAAGCTCGGCCATCCTGTGCCTGAGTCGTACTTGTCGCGCGAACTGAAAAGAGGCTCGCCTGAAACGATATCGACATAAATGCCTTCCTTCTTATTGTCCCAGTATTCGTTGTCAAACGCCGCCTCCGTGCCCTCTTCCTGCGTGACCTCGTACTGCAGCGGTGTCAGGACCTTCTTCAGTTGCTCCTTTGAAGGCTTCAGGAATTTCTTTCCCGCCTCCGGCTTTGTTTCTGCGTTAATATTTCCATCCATGGCGACAATGCCCGACAAAAGCAACAGCGTTAAAATTATCTTCATCATCTGCAAACTCCCCTGCCCTATAAATGGATTATACCTCTCTTTATAAAGGATGCAAGCGTTACACTTTCAAAAATCCGTTTAAATCTGATATTATCACTGAGTCTGTACGAGACGGCAGTTATAGGACCGCAATAATCTTAAGGGAGGCATTATGAAAATTTATTACGATAAAGATGTGAAGAAAGGGGCCTTGAAAGGCAAGACGGTCTGCATTATGGGATATGGAAGCCAGGGCCATGCGCATGCGAATAATCTGAAGGAGAGCGGCGTTGACGTCATTATCGGCATAAGAAAAGGCGCGAGCATGGACAAGGCGCAAAAGGCCGGCTTTAAGGCCCTGCCTCCTGCGGAAGCTGCAAAAAAAGCAGATGTCATCATGATACTCCTTCCCGATGAAAGTCAGGGAGACGTGTATAAAAATGAGATCGCGCCGAACATAAAAAAAGGCGCATATCTGGCTTTTGCCCATGGGTTCAATATTCACTTCAACCAGATAGTCCCCTCTCCTGATATAAATGTATTCATGGCAGCGCCCAAAGGGCCGGGGCATCTCGTGAGGTCGGAATACACAAAAGGGAGCGGCGTCCCCTGTTTAATTGCAATTCATCAGGACCCTTCAAAGAATACAAAGGATATCGCGCTTGCATACGCATCGGCAATCGGAGGAGGCAGGGCGGGAATTATCGAGACAACTTTCAGGGAAGAGACGGAAACAGATCTTTTCGGAGAGCAGGTCGTGCTGTGCGGCGGCCTTACATCACTTATAACGGCGGGTTATGAAACACTCGTTGAAGCCGGCTACGCCCCGGAGATGGCTTATTTTGAATGCCTTCATGAGGTCAAATTGATAGTCGATCTTATTTATGAAGGCGGTATATCCAACATGAGGTATTCAATAAGCAACACCGCTCAATACGGGGACCTTACAAGGGGACCCCGAGTGGTCACGGACAAGACCAAGAAAGAAATGAAGAAGATACTCAACGAAATACAGTCAGGCGAATTCGCAAGGGACTGGATGCTCGAATGCAAGGCGAACAAACCTGTTTTTACCGCTCTTACCAGAAAAGGAGAGCAGCACTCCATTGAGGAAGTCGGCGCAAAACTCAGGGCAATGATGCCGTGGCTTAAAACGGGCAAACTCGTGGACAAGTCAAAGGCATAATAATAGTGAATAGTCATGAGTCGGGAGTTGTCAGAAGAAAAATGGAGATACCAGCGTTTGTCATTGCGAGCACCCATAGGGTGCGTGGCAATCTGTTTTCAAGGAAACGAGATTGCTTCGCTTCACTCGCAATGACTATTTTCGGTAAATTTCCAACTACTGACTACTTACTATTGACTACCTACTAATAACCATGTTCCAATTCGCTAAAGAAGGGTATCCGTTCATCCTGATTTTTATTGCCCTCACCGCTGTCTCCGCGCTTCTCAGGATTCACTGGCTGTCGGCGGTCTTTCTGATTCTCACACTGTTCATGTTCTATTTTTTCAGGGACCCGGAGAGAGTTACGCCTCCGGACACGAATGCTTTCTATTCTCCGGCGGACGGCAAGGTCATCATTATCGGCGAAGCAGAAGAGAATGAAATACTCAACGAGAAAACATTGAAGATAAGTATCTTCATGTCGCCGCTGAACGTCCATGTCAACAGGGCGCCGTGCGAAGGGGTTGTCAAAGAAGTCAAATATTTCCCGGGGAAATTTTTTAACGCCGCCACGGATGAGGCTTCTCTGAGGAATGAACATATTACCATGCTCCTTGAAAGCGCTCATGGGAAAATCGTGGTTAGGCAGATTGCAGGCGCGGTCGCGCGTCGCGCCGTATGCAGGGCGAAACCCGGCGAGGTCCTCAAACAGGGTCAGAGATACGGTATTATCAAATTCAGTTCGAGACTTGATATCTTCCTGCCATTAAACACCACAGTTAAGGTAAAATTAGGAGACAAAGTAAAGGCGGGAGAAACGGTCCTGGGTGAAATATGAAAAAAGGCATTTACCTGCTTCCAAATACCTTGACCCTATGCGGGATGTTTTGCGGATTTTATGCCATCCTCGCAGCATTCAAAGGACACTTCGTCTACGGCGCATGGGCGATATTGATCGCCAACATCTTTGACGGGCTTGACGGATGGGTCGCTCGGTTGACGAACAGCACGACAAAATTCGGGGTAGAGCTTGATTCCCTTTCCGATCTTGTTGCATTCGGCGTCGCGCCCGCGGTACTTGTTTACAGTTGGGCATTGCAGCCGTTTGGGCGCGTTGGCTGGGGGGCCGCGTTTCTCTTTGTCATTTGCGGCGCGCTGAGGCTTGCAAGATACAACGTGCAGATGGGTACGACGGAAAGCAAGGCGTTTACCGGTCTGCCGATACCCGGCGCAGGCACCGTGGTTGCATCTCTTGTTTTGTTTTACAGCGAAGTATGGGGAGCTACGGGGGGAAGAAATTATATAATCCTTTTTCTGCCCTTTTTATTGGCGGCGCTTATGGTGAGCACGTTGAGGTTTCACGGACTGAAAGAAATTAATTTCAGGGAGAGGAAGCCCTTCTGGCTTCTGGTTGTTATTGTAACGGCCCTTGTGCTGATATTCATGTATCCCGAAATAGTGTTATTCCTCTTTGCCATTATCTATGTAATATGGGGGATCATCGAAGGGACTTATTTGTTTCACAAGAAAAGAAGAATGAGAGAGATACGGCCGTGAGAATAATCAAAATTTTCGATACAACATTAAGAGACGGAGAACAGTCGCCGGGCGCCTCAATGAATGTCGGAGAAAAACTCCAGGTTGCAAGGCAGCTTGCGCGTCTCGGAGTGGACATAATCGAGGCCGGATTTGCCATTGCATCACCGGGGGATTTTGAGGCCATTAAGAGAATCGGCGGGGAAGTTGAAGGTCCGGTCATTTGCAGCCTTGCCCGTGCAAAGGAAGAAGACATCAAACGCGCGTGGGAGGCCCTGCAAGACGCCCCGCAAAAGAGAATACATACCTTTCATTCCACATCGGACATACATCTTAAACATCAGTTCCGCGTCAGCCGTGAAGAGGCGTTAAAGAGGTCCGTGGAGATGGTAAAGTTTGCAAAGAGCTTTACAAACGATATTGAATTCTCGCCTATGGACGCCACGCGTACTGAAATAAATTATCTTTGCGAAGTAGTCGAAGCCGTTATTGAAGCAGGCGCCTTGACCGTCAACATCCCTGATACGGTTGGATACAGCATACCCAGTGAATTCGGCGCAATGATAAAAACGCTTTTCGATAAGGTAAGAAACATCGGTAAGGCTGTTATCGCGGTCCACTGCCATAACGACCTCGGCCTTGCGACATCCAATTCCCTTGCTGCAGTGCTGAACGGCGCCGGACAGATAGAATGCACCATCAACGGCATAGGAGAACGCGCAGGCAACTGTTCGATGGAGGAAGTGGTGATGGCATTAAGGACAAGGCGCGACGTATTCAATGCGGACACAAATATAAAGACAGAAGAGATAATGCGCTCAAGCAGGCTCGTCACAAAAATCACAGGCATGTATGTCCAGCCCAACAAAGCGATTGTCGGCGCGAATGCGTTTGCGCATGAGTCGGGTATACATCAGGACGGGCTGCTGAAAGAAAAATCCACTTACGAAATTATCAGGCCGGAGACGATCGGCCTTCACAAGACAAAATTCGTACTCGGTAAACACTCCGGCAGGCATGCATTCAGGACGAGGCTGAATGAACTGGGATATTCTCTGAACGATGATGAAATAAACCATGCCTTTGAGCGCTTTAAAAAATTGGCCGACCAGAAGAAAGAAATCTACGACGAAGACCTCGAAGCGCTGGTCACCGACGAGTCCACCTCGGCGCCGGAAATATACAGACTTGTTGATTTGAGTGTTTCAGCAGGCATCCATCAGAGACCGACCGCCGTTATCAAGCTTAAAGTCAATGACGAAATAATCGGGAAGACAGAGCACGGCGACGGGCCTGTCGACGCAGTGTTCAAGGCAATAACTTCAATAACGCGCACAGGAAGCGTCCTTCAGAAGTATGAGGTAAAAGCAATCACCGGCGGCACTGACGCCCAGGGAGAAGTGGTTTGCTCGCTTAAAGAAGACAGCGCGTCGGTAAGCGGTCACGGAAGCGACACCGACATCATCATTGCTTCAGCAAAGGCTTACATAAACGCATTGAACAAGCTGGCTGCGAGGAAGAAGTAATTATTATATGGTCCAGCGACGGTATTACAATTTCGTCATCTCCGTTGTCCTGTTACTCCTTACATTCTCCTGTGCGCCGAAAGAGGAGATCAAACCTCCTCCAACGCCCGCTAAAATCGCCGTAGTGTTAGGCGCGGGGGCGTCGAAAGGCTTTGCGCACATCGGTGTTCTCAAAGTACTTGAAGCGAATAAAATCCCGGTCCATATGATAGTCGGCACAAGCGCGGGGAGTTTTGTCGGGAGCCTTTATGCATTCGGATACAGCGCATTTCAGCTCCAGGAGATTTCATTTTCAATTGAACGCTCCGACATTATTGATTTCGGCATCCCCGACAAAGGCTTTATAAAAGGAGACAAGCTTGAAGAATTCATAAATAAAATGACTGACCATACCCTTCTTGAAAATCTCAGGATACCCTTTTACGCAGTGGCCACAAACATTCAGGACGGCAGTGAGGTCATCTTCAGCAACGGCAGCACCGCGACCGCAGTGAGGGCAAGCTGCTCAATACCGGGGATTTTCAGACCTGCGAAAATAGGGAACACCCTGTATGCAGACGGCGGCATTGTAAGTCCGGTCGCCGTCGATGCGGCAAAAAAGCGTGGCGCCGACGTTGTTATCGCCATAGACATTTCATCCGATGTTGACACTTCGCAGCCCGAGGGGACCATCGACATGATATTAAAATCCATAACCATAATGCACTCCAAGATCGCCGCCTCGCAGCTTTACAAAGCGGATGTGGTGATCAGACCCAAAGTCGGACGCATAGCCTCAGGGGATTTCACAAAAAGACACGAAGCCGTCCTTGAAGGCGAAAAGGCGGCCACGCTGGCCCTTCCTGAAATTCAGCATATAATCGACGGGCTCAGGCATGACGGGAGATTGTAATCCCGTCGCTGTGAAGCTCATAAGTCTGATGGGCATTGACCGCCAGATAGAGCCCGATATGTCCCTCTTCAGTAATATTGAAGATTAATGTCTCAGTGGTGAGTACAGAGACTGTATATGCCAATTCCTCAAGCTTGCTCCAGAGCGCCTCGAAGGTCCTCTCTTCAATATCATAAAGTTCAAGAATATCGATTATGTCTTCGATGTCCCTGGTGTTATACGATTCCAGCAATTCCAGTAACACATGTTTGCCTTCTGTCCTTTGCTTTGCATTGTTAATCTGAAATTTAAGCCTCTCCAGGCAAAGCCCGTAAATCTTTACATCAGTGCTCATTTCTCAAAACCTCCCTTTCAACTTTATTAATTTTCAGTCCCCCGCAGTCTCTTCTGTTGTTTCCCTCCCCTCAACGGTCGGACTCGACTAGTACCGAGGGGAGGGGTGAGGAGAATCCTTTTGGTATTACATTGAGCAACCTTCATGCCAGAATGAAAACCGCTGATAAATAAAGAGACTGTAATTATTGCCGGAAGATATCTTGTTTATACAGTAATCAGCATGTATAATTTTTCTACAGGTATACTGATGGGAAAAATTGTCCTGCTCAGCAAGGAACCCGGTCTCAGGAAGGAAATCACGGGAGTACTTCCAAAGGGTCTTAAAGTCGAAGATGATCCTCACGGCAGCGCAATAATCTTCTTTGACATTGATACGCTGAAGTCCTCTCTCATAAGAGAATTGAGCGAAAAAACCCCCGTGGTCGCCGTGACCAGACAAAAGAGGACCGAGCCGGTCATGGAGGCCGCGGCCTCCGGCGCTTATGAAACCCTCCAACGACCTTTAAACGCCGCTGATGTGTCCCGTCTGCTTCAGGAGCTTCACGAGCTCAACAACGAGATAAAACATCCGATAGCTGTTTCAGGGCCTTCCCCTGTTCCCACATGCGCCATAGTCGGTCATTCACCGGTCATTATGGAGACGTGCAAGAAACTCGCGAGACTCGCCCAGGTTGATGTCCCCGTGCTGATTACCGGAGAGACAGGCACCGGCAAGGAGCTCTTCGCCGAATCTATCGCGCAGCTTTCCTCCCGTTTCGGCAAGCCCTTTGTTGTGGTGAATTGCGCCGCCATCCCCGAGACGCTTCTTGAGTCCGAGCTCTTCGGTTTTGAAAAAGGCTCTTTTACAGGGGCGCTCGCAGCCAAAGACGGGATGTTGAAGATAGCGGACGGGGGCTGCGTATTTTTCGATGAGGTCGGGGAACTGCCGCTTTCGCTGCAGGGAAAGCTTCTGAGATTTCTTCAGACCCGTGCCTTTTATCCCATAGGAAGCACAAAAGAGGTCGAGGTGGACGTGCGCGTAATTTCCGCCACGAACAGGGACATGGCGTCGATGGTCAGGGAAAGAAAATTCAGGGAGGATTTATATCACAGGCTTCGGGTCGCAGCCATACACGTGCCGCCTTTAAGGGAGCGGAAGGAAGACCTTCTTCCACTGGTACAGTTCTTCATTAACCGGTATAAGCATACCGCTTCGCGACAGATAAAAGGTATTACCAGGGCCTTTTTCAAAAAACTTGACTCCTACGACTGGCCCGGAAATATCCGGGAGCTCGAAAACTCGATACGCTCCGCCATCGCGCTGAGCAAGACGCATTATCTCACTACATTAGAGCTGAAAGAACTCGGCGAATACCCCCTGTCGGGCGGCAGGCCCGGACATCCGGAAACCCTTTCATCCGCGATAATACCTTTCCTGAAAAACGCCATGCGGAACAAGGAAAGGAACATATATGAAAAAATACACGCTGAAGTGGACAAGTCTGTTTTTGAATATGTTCTTTCCGTCACCAAAGAAAACCAGTCGGAGGCCGCGCGAGTTCTGGGGATTAACAGGTTGACGTTGAGGAAGAAGCTGAAATACTGAGATGTGGCAGGGCAAACCGTAGGGGCATTGCACGACGTATTAAATCCATGCATAACCTTCACAATCTTATCAAATAAGTTCCATCAATATGGGGGTAGTCCAACCTCAAGACAACCACTGCTCAAAAAGTGTCCTGTGGCACTCGTTCACGTGCATCTGATGGATACTAATTAAGGCCTCCACCATGATGCTGCAATGCAGTA
>QZJG01000038.1 GCA_003599275.1 Nitrospiraceae bacterium
ATGGAAAATAAATTTCAGAGAAGATTTTTCTTGAAGTCACCGGGAAGACCCAGAAAAGTAAGATGATGAGTTGGAAATATGGGATGTGTCCCCATTTATCCAGAGGGATCAACTCCAGGTCGTCCTGGATAAATATCAAACGTCATCCTTCTGGGATAAATCAAATCAAGTGAGAATTGGCAGATATGATACAAAATTTTATAACACAGAAGCGGTGAGTCATATCGACTCTATTGATGTGCGTGTAAACCCAGTAGGGCATCTTGTTTGCGATTACATGCAGCTCTGCCATTAGGAGAGATACGAAAATGAGAACAAAGTTCAACTTCCTGAGTTTGTCTATTATCTTTATTTGCTTAATAGCGGGTTGTAGTGTATCCATGCAATATACCACCCCTAATAAAGCGGCCTCCCCTTTGACAGATGAAGATAAGTTCCCATCAATTGATGTTGGTTTATGCTCGAGCTGCTTTAAATATACAGAAGGAGCTATTTCAAAGGATTTTATATATCGGGATGTTAAATTACATGTTTCGCCAACTCAGAAATGTACAACTTGGCTGTTTTGGATTATTCCAATCAGTAATACGGCTTGTGAATTTTCACTGTATGGAGGGAAAGAATACAGAATATATTTGGATATTAAAAACATATCTTCTAAGCCGATTATCTTTTACGCTGATAAATTGTTGCTAATGGACGAAGAGGGGGGGATTGATTATAAATTGGAAAATGCTAATCACATGGTTTTAGAGAATGAAATAAAACAGGTTCATTTAGAGAAAGATGAAAAGCAAGTTGCACTAATGCCAGATGATAATATTGAAATAGTCTTAATAGTGGAGGATTGGAACAAAATAGGCAGTAGACTCCAAATGGATTTAACCCAAGCCCTTTCTTTAAATGAAGAAATCAAAATTGTGATGAGTCGCCTCACGGCTATTAAATACGGCTTAATAGTTTGGGAATAAGTAAACGCAAAGGGTGTCAGCTCGAGCATGTGGGGACAGCGGATGGGGTCAGGCTTGCTTTCGTGCAAGTAGGTCTGTTTGCATTCATCTGCAATGGCAAGACCACTGCGAATACAGTGTCCCGGGGCTTTTTATCATGCCTCGAAAATTGCTGCTTAAGTTTTTGTGGAATTACTGAAAATAGAATTCTTTAAATTATTCGCGCCGTCTTTAAACCGCTTCAATAATTTCCTGGCCCATACAAATTCAGTTGCGAGTATCGCAAGACCTGCGACGATTGTGACTATCCCCGGGCCCGGAAGCAGCAGCATCACGACACCGAGCATTAAAACGGTAAGCCCTATCACAAGTACGATAAGACGTTTTGCCTGCTGTATGGTCACAATTAAAGGGCTTCTTTTTTCTTTTGGTCTGTCTGTCATTTCTCGAGGGATTAGGGGCGTCCAGGGACCCGGCATTCAAACCGGGGACCACTACGCATCCTGATTCCTGCTTCTTTCTTTCCGGACCCTTGCCCCTTTGCCCGTTTTTTTACTCAGCCTCTTTTTTCATTTTCTTCAGGAGCGGCTCAATAAGGTCTATCGGCACCGGGAAAATGATCGTTGAATTTTTCTCGGCAGAGATCTCCGTCAAGGTCTGTAGAAATCTCAATTGTATGGCTGAAGGCTGGGTGCCGATGATCGCAGCCGCATCTGCCAGCTTTTGCGACGCCTGAAATTCACCTTCTGCATGAATGACCTTGGCCCTCCTCTCGCGTTCTGCCTCCGCCTGTTTTGCTATCGCCCGCTGCATCTCAACAGGCAGGTCCACATTTTTGACCTCTACCGTCGAAACTTTTACGCCCCACGGTTCTGTCTGCTCGTCGATAATTTTCTGGAGCTGCGCGTTTAATTCATCTCTTTTAGAAAGGAGGTCATCAAGCTGGCTTTGCCCAAGAACGCTCCTGAGAGTTGTTTGCGATATCAGAGAGGTCGCATATTCAAAGTCCGCGACCTCGGTGATCGCCTTTATCGGTTCGACGACCCTGAAATAAACGACCGCATTCACTTTTACGGTCACATTGTCTTTTGTGATGATGTCCTGCGAAGGTACATCCATTGTGACGGTCCGCAGGCTGACTTTTACGAGCTTGTCGATTATGGGCCAGATAATTACAAGTCCCGGCCCTTTGACCGGGATTATCCTGCCGAGCCTGAAGACAACGCCCCTTTCATATTCACGGAGAATCTTGATGGCGCTCGAAAGAAAATAAACGATAAGCAGTACGGCCAATATCAAACCTGAAAAACCTACCTGAAACATAGTGCCCTCCTTGTTAAGGTTAATTGTTAAATAAATTATAGCACTGGTATAATAATCGAGTTTACTGGGGAAATCAATTTAAACCTTATAAGGCTATTTCCTGCATATCATTCAATCCGGATAACGGTTATGGCAAATGAAGACATATCGAAACTGAGAATAGATAAATCCGCGCCGTCAGCCTATCCGGCAAGACGAAGAAAGGCGCTTTATCCGTTAATTGCGCTGATAGCCATTGTTTCGATTGCGGTATTTTATTTTACAGGCCGGGCGGTCGAAGTCGAGGTCGTCGGTGTTTCGCATGTCTATCCTTCACAGACTTTCACGTTGTTGAACGCGAGCGGCTATGTAGCGGCCCAGCGCAAGGCAGCAGTTGCCTCTAAGATTACAGGACGCCTTGTATCAATAAATGTTGAAGAAGGGAATCGCGTAAAAAAAGGGGATTTAATCGCCCGGCTTGAAAATGAGGATGTGACCGCCGCAAGGGACCAGGCTGTTGCCAACGTGGACGCGGCGCGTGCAAACGTCGAAAAGGCAAAGGCGGAATTAAATGACGCGGCAGTTAATTTTGACCGGTACAAAGAATTATTGGGCGGCGGGCTGGTGTCGAAGAACGACTATGATGCTTCAGAGGCGAGGTATAAAAAAGCGGTCGCAGCGGTTGCAGAGGCGGAGGCCGCTGTCAGGGCCGGCCAGGCTGCGCTCAACAATGCGGAGGTGTCTCTTGAATATACATTCATCCGCGCCCCTTTTGACGCCGTAGTCCTGACCAAGAATGCGGACATCGGAGACATCGTCACCCCGCTCGGCGCAGCGGCAAATGCAAAGGCCGCGGTCGTCACAATAGCCGATATGGATTCATTGCAGGTTGAGGCCGATGTATCGGAATCAAACCTGCAATATGTAAAAGCGGGTCAACCGTGCGAGATACAATTGGATGCATTCCCTGATTTGCGGCTTCGCGGAGAAGTGCATATGATCGTGCCCACAGCCGACAGGAGCAAGGCGTCAGTGATGATAAAAGTGCGTTTCCTCGATAAGGACAGCAGGATACTTCCGGAAATGAGCGCAAAGGTCGCTTTTCTTGAGCGCCCGGTGAAGCCTGAAGAACAAAGACCGCGTGCGGTCATTAATCCGGCTGCCGTTATCAGCAAAGACGGGAGACAGTTTGTCTTCCTTGTAAAGGATGACCGCGTGGTCGAGACCCCGATAAGCACGGGAGAGAAATTGGGCGAAATGATAGAAGTATTGAGCGGAGTAAATACGGGGGACAGGGTTGTGCTGAAGCCGCTTGAAAAGTTAAAAAACGGGAGCAGGGTGAAAGTTGCGGAGAAGTGAGATTGCTTCGTCGTTGAAGCTCCTCGCAATGACAAAAACGTGACATTGGTCATTGCGAGCAAAGTGAAGCAATCTTTTCTGAATCAACAAAAACTCACTCATCTTTTAATCAATGGAAAAACAACCGATTGTCGAAATAAAAAATCTCTATAAATCCTACAGGCGCGCTGGCCAGGAAATTCCCGTCTTGCAGGACATTAATCTCGATATCGCAGAGAGTGAATTTCTTGCCTTGATGGGGCCGTCGGGTTCGGGCAAGAGTACGCTCCTTAACCTCATCGCAGGTATTGACAAGGCAGACAGCGGCCTGATAAAAGTTGTCGGCACGGATATAACTTCTCTTTCCGAGACGGAGCTTGCGCACTGGCGGGCGACCAATGTCGGGTTCATATTCCAGTTTTACAACCTGATCCCGGTGCTTACGGCCTTTGAAAACGTCGAGCTGCCACTGCTGCTGACGGGTCTTTCAGGCAAGGAAAGAAGGGGCCATGTGGAAACGGCGATGAGTGTTGTAAACCTCTCAGACCGGATGGACCATTATCCGGGCCAATTATCGGGCGGTCAGCAGCAGCGCGTCGCCATTGCAAGGGCGGTTGTCACCGACCCGACCATAATAGTGGCGGATGAACCGACCGGCGACCTTGACAGGGTTTCGGCCGAGGATATACTGGAGCTTATGGAACGGCTCGTTCACGAGCTCGGCAAGACCATTGTCATGGTCACTCATGACCCAAGGGCCGCCGGGAAGGCCCATATTATCAGGAACCTCGATAAGGGTGTTTTGAATGCATATCCTCAAACTCATATTTAAAAACGCCTTTCGCCACAAATTACGCACCTTTCTTACCATCGCAGGAATAACCATAGCAATACTCGCCTTCGGACTTTTACGCACAGTGATCAATGCATGGTACGCAGGCGTTGAGGCCTCAGCGGCCAACCGTCTTGTTACAAGAAATTCGATATCCCTGATATTCCCGCTCCCTATTTCCTATAAAGACAAGATCCGTCAGATAGAGGGGGTGACAAACGTTTCTTATGGAAACTGGTTCGGCGGAATTTACATCGACGAAAAAAACTTCTTCGCCAATTTTGCCGTGGAGCCTGAGAGTTATCTGAAACTGTATCCCGAATACGTCCTTCCTCCGGACCAAAAGGCCGCATTCTTACGGGACAGAAAAGGGTTCTTTGCAGGAAGAAAGCTCGCTGAAAAATACAAATGGAAACTCGGCGACACCGTTGTTCTCAAAGGCACCATTTTCCCGGGGGAATGGGATTTTGTACTTCGCGCTATTTATAAGGGCCGAGACAAAAACATAGATGAAACACAGTTTATCTTCCACTGGGATTACCTCAATGAGACCATGAAAAAGACCGCGCCGCTTCGCGCGGACCAGGTCGGCTTTTACATGATCAGCGTAAAGGACCCGGCCCTTGCCGCGGACGTATCGGTGGCTGTAGATAAAACATTCAAGAACTCTCTTGCCGAAACACTCACCGAGACGGAGAAGGCGTTTCAGATGGGTTTTATTTCCATGAGCGAGGCGATAGTAGTCGCCATCCGGATGGTTTCTTTTGTTGTGATAATCATAATCATGGCGGTGATGGCCAACACAATGGCCATGTCCACGAGGGAGCGTTTTGCGGAGTATGCGGTATTGAAGACGCTCGGTTTCGGCGGGACATATATAGCCGGATTGATATTCGGAGAATCGCTGTTTATCACAACTGCCGGCTGCGTCACCGGGACAATCCTGACCTTTCCCGCAGCAAAGGCCTTCGGCGATGCCATGAGTCAATTCTTTCCGATATTCAACGTATCGGTGAATACAATCTACATGGATGCGGCGGCGTCAGTGGTTGTCGGCGTCGTATCGGCGATTATACCTGCGTACAGGGCTGTCAGTATCCGCATAGCGGATGGGCTGAGGAGGATAGGGTGAATGACAAAAAAAATCACCACAGAGTACACAGAGAAGAAATGGAGAATAGAAAATTCAAAGTAAAATCTTTTTTGTCTTTTATTTTCATCCGTGCCTCTGTGCTCTCTGTGGTTAAGTCGTGATTTATGAAAATTCCGATCTCATACAGCGTTCGCAATCTCCGGACAAGGAGGCTTACTACGGTCCTGACCGCCACCGGTATAGCTCTTGTCGTATTTGTTTTTGCGGCAATACTGATGCTCGCCGAGGGGCTGCAGAAGGCCCTTGTTGAGACCGGCTCATATGATAATGCCGTTATTATCCGGAAAGGTTCAGCATCGGAAGTACAGAGCGGTATCGAGCGTGAGCAGGCTGCGGTAGTAGAGACGCAGCCGGAAATATTAATTGGGCCAAACGGCGCAAGGCTACTTGCAAAAGAGCTGGTCGTGCTCATCAGCCTTCCGAAACGGGGAAGCGATAAACCGTCGAATGTAACGATAAGGGGAGTAACCGGGAATTCGCTGCTTTTACGCCCGCAGGTGAAAATTATTTCCGGAAGATTGCCGCGCACGGGCTCGTCCGAAATAATTGCGGGCAGCAGTATCGCAAAACGGTTCAAAGGCGGCGGTCCCGGCGAAACGCTCCGGTTCGGCATGAGAGACTGGAATGTGGTAGGAGTATTTGATGCGGGTAATACGGGTTTCAGCTCTGAAATATGGGGGGATGTCGATCAGATGATGCATGCATTCAGGCGTCCCGTTTATTCATCGATTATATTCAAACTCCGTGATTCATCCGAATTTGAGAAGATGAAATCACGCATCGAAAGCGATCCCCGTCTGACACTGGAAGCCAGGAGGGAAACTGCATACTACAGGGAACAGTCCGAGATGATGGCGAAGTTTATTCGCATACTCGGATTGTCTTTGACGATGATATTCTCTCTCGGCGCAATCATAGGCGCGATGATTACCATGTATTCGGCAGTCGCCAACCGCACGGCGGAGATCGGAACACTCAGGGCGCTCGGTTTTCAAAGAAGGGACATCCTGTTGTCTTTTATATTTGAATCATTGGCCCTCAGCTTCACAGGCGGATGCGCCGGTTTGTTCTTTGCGTCATTCATGCAGCTTCTCACTATCTCGACCATGAACTTCCAGACGTTCTCCGAGCTTGCCTTTACCTTTGCGCTGACGTTTGAGATTGTTTATAAGGCCCTCGTGTTCTCGCTGGTAATGGGATTTATCGGAGGGGTGCTTCCAGCAGCAAGGGCGTCAAGGATGAATATTGTGGACGCGTTAAGGTAGGAGTTAGGCAGGGGCCCCTGATTAAGAACGCCTCACCTTCAGTTTTAGTCCGTCGACTTTTTCCACCACAACCTTCTCCCCGGCTTTCATAGGTTCGTCGCTCCAGGCCTTCCATGTTTCCCCATGGACAAACACCAGGCCTTCATTATGAACATCTGTTTTGGCAGTGCCCTCAAGACCGACGAGTCCTTCGACTCCTGTTACAGGTTTGCGCCTGTAGGCCTTCACTGCAAGAGATACGGTGAGGAAGAAAAACAGGGCGGTAATGATAACGGCAGGAAGGACAACCTTGAGGGAAACTTTTAAAAAAGGCAGAGGAGATTCAAAGAGCATGAGGGAGCCGATGGTCATGGAGATTATTCCGCCGATTGTCAGAAGACCGAAGGACGTTATTTTTATCTCGAGGATGAAAAGGATTATGGCGAGGACAATCAGGAGCAGGCCGGCGTAATTAACGGGCAGTGTCTGGAAAGAGTAAAAGGCGAGTATCAGGCAGATCGCGCCGAAGACGCCCGGGAATATGGCGCCCGGACTCGTCAGCTCGAAGAACAGGCCGTAAAAGCCGAGGAGCATTAGCAGGTAGGCGACGTTGGGATCGCTTATAAAGTCCAGTATCTTGTACCTGATGCCCATTTCCCCGTAGCGGACATTGACCCCTTTTGTATTTATGGTCTTTTCCCCGGCAGCGGTATCGACAGTCACCCGGTCAATTTTTTCAAGCAACGTCTTTATATCAGGGGCGATCAGGTCGATGACTTTTAATTTCAGGGCCTCCTCTTCCGTAATGGAGACGCTTTCTCTCACCGCTTTTTCCGCCCATTCCGCGTTCCTCCCGTGTTTTCCGGCAATCGTTTTTATGTACGCAGCGGCATCGTTGACCGCTTTTTCGGCCATGGTCTTGTCCATTTTTTCTCCGATACCCACAGGATGAGCAGCGCCGATATTCGTACCGGGGGCCATTGCGGCAATATGTGCTGAGAGGGTAATAAATACGCCTGCCGAGGCTGCGCGTGCGCCGCCCGGAGATACATAGACTGCAACGGGGACTTCGCTTGCCGTTATCCTCTTGACTATCGACCTCATCGAGGTGTCGAGACCGCCTGGCGTGTCGAGATTAATTACGAGCGCCTCCGACCTTGCCTTTTCCGCTTCGTCGATTTGTCTGGTGATAAACTCCGACATGACAGGGTTTACGACGCCATCCACCTTGATTACGAGAATATCGGCGAATGAAGGCATGACAAAAACGACGGTGAGCAAGAGAATGACTGAAAGGAGAAAAATATTTTTTATCATTTGTGGAATTATAACCGCAGCGGCCTTGCAATTGTCAATGTTTTTCATGGTATGATATTACTAACCTGAAACCGGAAAACGGATAATGCATCGTAATTTGATCACAAATAAATTTTCTCACAGGGTCTGCCTTAATGCAAATATTTTTTCCGGGCCTTCGCAGGCTGGGACTATATGCTGAAAATCAACGAGATATTCAAAAGCATCCAGGGAGAATCTTCTTATGCCGGGCTGCCCTGCACATTTGTGAGGCTCGCGGGCTGCAATCTGAGATGTACATACTGCGATACCAATTATGCTTATTATCACGGGAAAGAAATTTCGGATGAAGAGGTAATCGCCAAGATAGAAGAATACGGCGTCAAATGCGTGGAGTTTACGGGCGGAGAGCCCCTGCTTCAGGAAGAGACCCCTCATCTGCTCAAGGTCCTTCTTGATAAAGGTTATAAAGTGCTCATCGAAACAAACGGCTCCATCTGCATCGGCTGTCTCGACAAAAGGCTTACCATAATCATGGACATGAAGACCCCGAAGAGCGGGATGAGCGAGAGGATGAGGACAAAGAACCTCGATTTCCTGAAAAGCACCGATGAAATTAAATTTGTGGTCATGGATGAATCGGATTATCTGTGGGCGAAAGATATGATTATGGAAAACAGGATGTTCGACAAGTTCCAGAACATTCTTATGGCGCCTGCTTATGACGTGCTTTCTCCCAAAGCCCTTGTAGACTGGGTGCTGCGGGACAACCTTCCTGTAAGGGTCCAATTGCAAATCCACAAATACATATGGGCCCCCGACGAACGCGAAGGGGTCTATTAATGAGTTTCAGGGCCGAGAGTTAAGTGATTAAGTGAAGGAGTTCCGCGAAGAACTTAACATACTCAAAGAAAAAAATCTCCTCAGGAAATTTACCTGCATTGATTCATCTTCCGGTCCAAAGATTGCAGTCAACGGAAAGACCTGTTTAAACTTCTCCTCAAACGACTATCTCAATTTGTCAGCTCATCCGGAGATTGTGAGGGCGGCAATCGGCGCCTTGAAGAAATACGGCTTCGGCTCCGGCGCATCAAGGCTTATGAGCGGCACATACTTGCCTCATGTAAAACTTGAAGAAAGGATAGCGGACTTCAAGAAAACGCAGGCTGCGCTGGTATTTAATACAGGTTATGCCGCCAATACCGGGATTATTCCCGCAGTGGCCGGAGATGATGCGCTAATTTTCAGCGACGAGCTGAATCATGCGAGCATCGTAGACGGAATAAGGCTTTCAAAGGCAGGGACAAAGATTTACAGGCACAGAGACATTGACCACCTTGAGTCTCTTTTGAGGAAAAGTCAGGGGAATAAAACAATCAGAAGAAGGCTGATAATCACGGACACGGTTTTCAGTATGGACGGAGACATCGCGCCACTCGGAGATATTGTTTCTTTGTGCGAAAAATATGATGCGCTGTTGATGATCGATGATGCGCACGGGACAGGTGTTCTCGGAGAGAAGGGCAGGGGAGGGCTGGAGCATTTCGGCGTCAGGAAGAGGGACCGCATAATCCAGATGGGGACCCTGAGTAAGGCGCTTGGATGTTTCGGGGCATTTGTTGCCGGCCCAAAGGAACTGATAAATCTGGTGATGAGCAAAGCAAGGAGTTTTATCTATTCAACGGCGCTTCCTCCCGCGGTTTGCGAAGCAGGGATAACGGCGTTTGATATTGTTGAGTTTGGATCAGGGCAGCGAAGAAAGAGACTGTGGGAAAACAGGAGGCGTCTGCATGAAGGTCTTAAGGGTATGGGTTATGAGACGCTCCATTCAGAGACTCCGATAATTCCGGTCCTGATAGGAGATTCGAAAGATGCGCTGCAATTCGGGAAATATCTTTTACGGGAAAAAATATTTGTGCCCGCGATAAGACCGCCGACAGTTCCGGAGGGAACGTGCAGGCTGCGGCTTTCAGTAACGGCAGCGCATTCGGATGATGATATTGATATGATTCTTGAGAAATTGTTGGGACCGGGGGAAAAACTAAATAACGGGAAACTAACCGGGAGGTACTTATGAAAAACGCAATATTGATTCTGTTGATGGTTGCAGTTGTGGCTTTAACAGCCTGTTCGGGAAACAATGCTTCGGAGTTGTTTGAGACCGCAAAATTTGAGGAGTTGCAGAACAACAAAGAACACGCAGTCCAATTATATGAAGAGATTGTAAAAAAATACCCTCAAAGCGAATATGCCGATAAGGCAAAAGAAAGACTGGCCGGACTAAAAGCAAATCAATAAAATTGTCGGCCATACAAAGGGAAGCAAGGCCCGGGATTTCCATAATCGACGAATGAAGAACGCGGGGTCAGATCTATGGTCTGCTTAATCACAGGTTCATCAAGAGGCTTGGGTAAAGCTGTCGCTCTTGCTTTCGGAAAGAAAGGGCATAGGGTAGTTATTCATTATAAAGAAAGAAAAGAAGAAGCGGAAGAAGTTGTCCTGCAAATAAGAGAGTCGATGGCGCTGAAAGCTGATGTCGGAAATTTCAATGAAGTAAAGACCCTCGTTGATGAAGTTGCGGCAAAGTGGGGCGGGATCGACGTGCTTGTGAACAATGCAGGCATTACAAAGGAGGCGCTGCTGCTAAAGACATCCGAGAGGGATTTTGATGAAGTGATGGAGACAAACCTCAAGGGTGCGTTTAATTTCATCCGGGCCGTTCTTCCTTCCATGCTAACTCCTCATTTTGAAAAAAAGGGGGAGGTCTTAAAAGGTCGGATTACAGGGCACATCATCAATATCTCTTCTATTGCCGGTTTGAAAGGTAAATCAGGACTGTCGGCTTACTCCGCCTCGAAGGCCGCCCTCATCGGATTGACAATGTGCGCTGCGAGGGAATTGAGCGTACATAACATTATGGTCAATGCCGTTCTGCCCGGTTACATGATGACCGACATGGGGACAGCATCAACCGGCGCTGCAAAGGAAAAGGCCTTGCAGGAGAGTGTTGTGAAAAACTATTCCGATCCAAATAATGTTGCAGAGTTCATCTGCTATCTTTCCGGGACATCCGGGACAACGGGACAGGTCTTTAATTTAGACAGCAGGATGCTTTGAGTCGAGCGCAACAGGCAGCCTGCCCCGGGAACCTGTTTCCCCTTTTAAATGCCTTATGACTGAAAGCTGCGCCTGTCCGGTTGTATCGTATGCGGCAATAAGCATGTCCGCTTCCATGAAATGCCTGAGCACATAGGGGCTCCCGAATGAAATAACGATTGAATGGCGTGATGAACGTATGATTTCCTTTATGGAATGTATATCTTCTTCCCTGATGCCCGAACTCCCTCTCCATGCCGCTACAGTTGTGAAGACGGCGAAGATGACGGTTTTCCGCGAAAGGTCCTGAGCTGCAGAAATGGGGAGGACCTCAGGGACAAAGCTTCTGAGCGGCGATATTTTACCCATATCCTCATCGCCGGCAAACATAAGGCAAACATTCTGCACATTGTTGAGCGGCAGCAGGCCGGCTGGATCCTTAATGAGCGTAACGGATTTGTCGGAGAGCATGGCAGAAAGCGCGGCATGTCTCTCGTAGTTGATTTGAGGTTTTTCAGTTTTTATTTTTGCCTTAAATCTCAAAATCCTCTTTACGGCAGCGTCTATTCTGCCCTCTTCAACTTCTCCGGACGCCACGGCGGCTTTCAATTCTTCAACAACCGAATCTGCATCAGCCGGGTGAAGAAGGATGTCAACACCTGCATTTATACATTTCGCGGGAACGTGATTAAGCTTACTCAGCGCGCTCATGTTTAACGCGTCGGTGAGCACAAGCCCTTCAAAGCCGAGATCCTTTCTCAATACGCCGGTGATCATTTTTTCCGAGAGAGAGGCGGGCAGTGTATCGATTGCAGGAATGACCAGATGTCCGATCATGATGCTGCTCACTCCTGCCTTTACGGCCTCTCTGAAAGGCATTATGTCTACGGCATTCAGCTCCTTCACGGATTTTGAGATAACGGGGAGTTCCATATGGGAATCAATAGATGTGTCGCCGTGTCCGGGGAAATGTTTTGCGCAGCTTATCAGGCCCCTGTCTTCAAGTCCGGTGATGTAAATGCCGCCGTACCACGCGACTTCTTCAGGGTCATCGGAAAAGGCCCTCGTGCAGATTATCGGATTATCAGGATTTGTGTTTACGTCCAACACCGGGATGAACGGCATATTGATCCCCAAACCGAGCGCCTCATCGGCAACGGCATCAATTGCATCCCGGAGGATAGTTACGTCATTGGGCTTGTTCCTGTCGATCGCCGCTGCAATTGCCATCGCGGAAGGGAAACGGGTGGCCCCCGCTACCTGTTGCCCTGCGCCGCGTTCGATATCAGACGCAATAAACAGAGGTATTTCAGAAACGGACTGAAGCCTGTCAATGAAACTTCTTACCTCGTCCTTTCCCCCCCCGAAGAGGATAAACCCGCCGATCCCTTTTCCGGCAAGCCTGACAGCCTTTTCCCTGTATGAAGCTGAGGAAAGTTTTTCTCCGTCGAGCCTGCTGATGATCAGTTGGTAGAGTTTCCGTTCCATGTTCTGCACAGGACATTATAAACTACCTCTTTGCATGTTGACAAAAGTGGCCGTAGCCATTAATAATTGACTGCACTAATTTCAAACAAGAAGGCATTCCGCCCTGTTGAATTATCTGTTTTGACAGATGTATTCCGGTTGAAAAATTTAAATGGAGAAACAAGTGGACAAGAAAAGTATTTTTTTAAAAAAACGCATAATCCTGTCTCAATTCTTTATGGCAGGGTTGGGCGCGCTAATATTGTTTGGGGGCAGTTACTGGGAAGAAAAAAATTTCATCGGAGGCCTGCTTTTTTTTGCTGGCGCTGTACTCGCAAGTATTGCAACGGTAGGCAGGATGTGGTGTTCCATTTATATCTCCGGCTACAAAAAAGATTTATTGATCACGACGGGGCCTTATTCAATGTGCCGGAACCCGCTGTACTTTTTCAGCCTGCTGGGTGCGGTAGGGGTCGGAGTGGCAACGAAAACACTGTCAATCCCCGCCGTCATATTTATTGCCTTTGCGATCTATTATCCCTTTGTAATCAGAAGGGAGGAAAGACGTCTGACCGGTCTTCACGGAGAGGCCTTTGAACGCTACCGTAAAAAGACGCCGGGATTTGTCCCTTCATTCTCATCATATAATGAGCCTGAGGAATACACAATAAAACCCAAATTTCTCAGGGGAAGGTTTATTGATTCCCTCTGGTTTGCAGGGATGATAGGGGCGCTTGGGCTGATAGAGGCCTTGCATCGGCATGGTGTCATTCCCACCTTTTTTAAATTGTACTGAAAAGCAGGAAGAAATTACTCCTGATACTTCTCAAATATCCAATTAAACTCATCAACAGTTTTTTGAAGGCTTTTAGACCCTGCGGGTCGTGGTAGCTTTCATTGATTTTACTTTCAGCCTTTTTCAGCTCATCGATATCAATGTCTGTGCGCTGCGCTATCTGATTAAAATTACGGCGTAATGGGATTTTACACATGGGCCACCTCGACCCGGTTCCTGCCTTTCTTTTTAGCCATGTACAGTGCTTCATCAGCTTTTTTAATAATCTTCCCCAGTTTCTTTATCTTCAGATTGTAAGAAGCTACTCCTATACTTACTGTAGTCGGTAAGGTTGATTCAATAAATCCTCTTATCCTTTCAGCCGTTTCAGACGCCTTCAGCAGATCAGTTTCGGGGAGCAGGATGAGAAACTCCTCCCCTCCGTATCTGACTGCGAGGTCTGCTTCCCGTATTTCTTTTAACAGTAATTTACCGAGCTGGGCGAGAAGTTTGTCGCCTGTATCATGACCGTATGTGTCATTGTATTTTTTAAAGTGGTCGATATCCAGCATAATGACCGACAATGGTGTTCCCGATCGCTGTGTGCCTGCAAGATATTTCTCAAAAAGGATATCCATCATGCGTCTGTTTGCGAGTCCCGTAAGGGGATCAAGAAGCGACAGCGCCCGTGTCTCTTCATAGAGCTTTGCGTTATCAATCGCTACCCCTATCTGGTTCCCTATCGAGGTGAGAAGATTCAACATGCTTTCATCAATATCAAAATCAGCCGGAAGATACAGATATAAAACACCTACAATTGTGTATCTCGCCTTAAGAGGAATAATGATGTGTCCATGAGAATGTATCCCTGGGTATCTGACCGTGTGCCTCATATCGTCATCTGAATTTTTGGATATAATAATTTCCCCTGTTTTTGCGGCAAGACCGCACAGGCAATCGCCTACCTTCATATCTTTGTGAAGATCCAGGAAGATGTCCGGATGCCCGAGATGGGAAACGAGCTTCATTATGCTGCCTTCAACAATGAATATCCCCCCTTTCCGTTCAGCATTAAATATGTCAAGTCCTGTAACTGTCTCCAGTACAATATCAAATAATCTATCCATGCTTATTGTCCGGCTGATCGCCGCCGAGACACTGTAAAGGGTCGAGAGATTTGAGTGGCTCTTACGCAATTCTTCTTCAGCCTGTTTGTTCCCCGTTATGTCGCGTATCGCGGCTACTCTTGCCATACGCCCGCAATATGAAATACTCCTGCCCCGAACTTCAGCAATAAAGGTCGAACCGTCTTTCCTGAGACATACGGCTTCATAAGGCCCTTCATAGCCTGAGACAATCTTCTGCAATACCAGATCACGGGACTCCGGAGCTGTAAGCTGCAACGCATGCATTCCGATTATTTCCGGATAGTAATAGCCGAACATCTCCGCGAATACCCGGTTGATTTCGATAATCATTCCTTTCTCGTGGACGGCAATCCCTTCAAAAGAGGCCTCGGAGAGACAGCGAAGCCGTTCCTCTTTCTTAATATCTTCCGTGGCCTCTTCAGATTTTTGCATTGACAACATCGTTTTTTTCACCGGTGTAATTTTCGCGCTTATTTTTAAATGACTCCATTTTCGGGCAGTGTTCCCTGCGATTTGAATCGTTAATTATTATAACGGAGAACCGCCTTAGCTAATAAATAGGATTTTGGCTGATTCTTCTGTAAGATTTTGTCCTACAGAAGGAGGAGCTAAAAAAGCCCCGCTGCCCTGTCTTCCGGCAGGTTGCAGCGGGAGGATGGATGGCATGTAAGTGGAAGGCCGCAGGCCTTCCTTGAAGTCGTTATTCTTTTATATACTGTTTCCCTTCACCGGTAAAGAAATCCAGTACCTTTTTTACATCCGGGGAAGGAGATCCTTTTGTTATAAGCATAAGGGGTCTCGATATTTCGACGGTTTCGACGACTTTCACCTTTTCCTTATTTCCCGGAAGGCTTATAAAACCCTGGCTCACGGCGCCGATGCCTTCAGGAAAAAAATTCACTGTGTCGACCTCTTTCCGTGTGGTCTCAACCTCGATTGCCTCGCGGGAATAAGGCTCTCCGTCCATGATCGTTTTTTGAAAAACCTTTTTCGTTGCCGAGCCGAGATGCGATGTTACCACTATTACAGGCATATCAGCGCCACCGACTTCTTTCCAGTTGGTGATCTTTCCGCTGTGGAGACCTTTTAACTGCTCCTTTGAAAGTTTTGTAACAGGATTTGAAGGATGGACGATTACCTTTATTACATCGGACGTAATTGTATTACCCTTAATATCCGGCGGGGCATCCAGTCCGGTTGCAGCCTTCATGCTTGCAACTGCATCGGCAAGCTCCTCGGATGCCATAGAGGCGTGGCATTTTCCTTCCACCAAATCCTCAAGACCGTTTCCGGTGCCGTTTCCGATAAGGATGAGCTTTATCCCGGTAGTCTTTTCCAGAGCGTCTTTGCCCGGCTCCATGACTCTTTTCTGGACGGTAGTCGAACCGTGAAGCCTGACTTCATCAGCCCGGACATCAAATGATAATGAGGTTAAAAACATTATCAATGTCAGGGGGAACAATAATATTTTCAAAATCTTTCCCACGTTATCCTCCTTTAGAAAATTTATACTTACTTTACGGATAATTGATGTACGAGATATATAGGTTTTAATCTGATTTTTTTGTAGGTAATTGTCCTACAGAAGAAAAGGCGGGTTTTTGCCTGACAATACAGTAAATTTCAAAATTGGTATGAAATGATTCGGGTTCTGGACTAATTTATTTTATTTGGTTAATATGAAACAGTTAATATCCTTTCATAATTCAATTTTATATCTAATACCGGGGTGACTTGGAAACATGAACATTCTTCTCATTAATCCTGATTTAAGCGTTTCTGAAAGATATGGCATGCTCGCCAAAGTGGGACCGACAACGGAACCCATGGGGTTGACATATATAGCAGCCGTTTTACTTGAAAGAGGACATAAAGTAAGGATTATTGATGCTGCTCCTATTCACTTTAAGCCTTCGGATTTGGCAAGAGAAATAGAAAAAGAGAAATTCGATCTTGTCGGGATTACTTTTATGACGCCGATGTATCTCTGCGCAATGGATGTTGCAAAGTCTATAAGAAAGGCCAACAGGGAAATAACCATTGTAATCGGCGGCCCGCATGTAACGATCATGCCGGAGGAGACATTAAAAAACAACAGAGAGATTGATTTCGCCGTCCTGGGCGAAGGGGAATATACGATGCTCGAGCTTGTCGATGCGCTTGAGAAAGGGGCGAATGACTTCACTGGAATCAAAGGCATCGCTTTTCTTGATAAGGAAAATAAATTTATTATAACTCCTCCGAGGGAGCCTGAAAAAGACATTGACAAATTCCCTCTTCCTGCAAGACACCTGCTGCCGATGAAATTATACAGGCCGACTCCCACGTATTATCAGAAACTGCCTGCTCATATTATTTTAACCACAAGAGGCTGTCCGTTCAGGTGCAGTTATTGTTCAAAGATATTCGGGAACCTGGTGAGATTCCATTCCGTTGAAAGGATCATAAAAGAGATTAATATACTGATAGAAGAGCATGGAGCAAAAGAAATAATTTTCCGCGATGATACCTTTACCATAAACAAGAAACACACTACACAGCTTTGCAACGAAATGATCAAACAGGGGATACATAAAAAGATCAGATGGATGTGCATGACCAGGGTAAACCTGATAGACGAGGAGCTGTTAAAAATAATGAAAAAAGCAGGCTGCTGGAGCATGCATTTTGGGGTGGAATCCGGCTCACAGAGACTTCTTGATTTAGTCCGGAAAGATATTACAATCGAGCAGATAAAAAAGGCGTTCTACCTGACGAAAAAAGTCGGCATAAAAACAAAAGCGTTCTTCATGATTGGACTCCCGACGGAAACCCCGGAAGAGAGTTTACTAACAATTGGACTTGCCAAAGAGCTGGACCCGGATGGGGCACAATTCACCATTACTGTCCCTTTCCCGGGCACTAAATTGTTTGACCTGGCAAAGACATCTGGACATATGAAATCCTTCAGATGGGAAGACTATCAATCATGGGCAGGATGGACCAATAAAGACCTTGTGTATGTTACAGAGGGGAGAACACAGGAAGAATTGAAACAGTTTCAAAAACGTGCATTAAGAGAGTTTTATTTGAGACCCGGAATGGTTTTCAGAAATATCCTGGCTGTCAGATCATTAGATATTTTCAGGGCATATTTTCACGGGGGGCTTGCACTGCTCCGGTCGGCGCTGAATAAGAATTGAATAATTCAAAAAATATGAGTCCAGAAAACACAAGTATTTTTAGTGTAATCATACCGGCATACAATGAAGAAAAAGGGATTGTCGAGGTGCTTGACAATTTGAAGTTTCTGGATGCGAATTACGAGATTATTGTAGTTGATGACGGGTCCGTGGACAAGACGTCTGAAGCGGTCAGGAAATATGCAAATGTAAGACTGATAACCCATAGCAGAAACTCAGGGTACGGGGCTTCATTGAAAACAGGAATTAAACATTCGTCCGGCGATATAATTATTATTACAGATGCAGACAGCACGTATCCTGTCGAAAGAATCCCCGAATTTGTCAGTATTCTTGCCGATAATGATTTTGATATGGTTGTAGGCGCTCGCACAGGAGAAAATGTCAATATCCCGCCGATAAGAAAACCGGCTAAATGGATGATTTCCAGGCTTGCCAATTACCTTGCAGGCATAAACATCCCCGATTTGAATTCAGGTTTCCGGATAATAAAAAAAGAAGCGGTTAAAAATTTTATTTCAATCCTGCCGAATGGCTATTCATTTACTACAACAATTACTTTGGCGATGACAACTAACGCATATAACGTCAAATACGTCCCGATTAATTATCTTAAAAGGACCGGAAAATCAAAAATCAGACCGATAAAAGACACATTGAATTTTATTCAACTGATTGTAAGAACGACGTTGTACTTCGATCCGCTGAAAATTTTTATTCCGGTAAGTCTCGCGATGTTCGGAGCGAGTTTCCTTGTCTTCATTTACAGTTATTTTTTTATTCCAACCTTAATGGATACCACCGTTGCAATTTTTTTTATAAGCGGTATTCAAATTCTGGCAATCGGCATGGTTGCAGACCTGATTAACAGGAAGATGAAATAGCCGTCATTTGACCAATGAAGGAAGACAATTCATATCAGCAAGACCAGAAAGAACTCCATAAAACACTGGCTTTTTATTACGGCGAGAGATATCGTTACAGATTTTCCAGGATTTTCCATGACTTTTGGAACAGCGAAATATTGTCTTTAAGCCCTCCTTCTGAAGACGGACTGATAGTTGATTTTGGTTGTGGAACAGGGATTTTATTCCCGAGTCTGGCAAAAAGATATTCTTCGATTGTAGGGTTGGATCTTTCATACGATATGATTAAAAATGCGCCAAGGGGCATTAACGAAGTTAAAGGTTGTATTGTTGCTGATGGAGGAAGGCTGCCGTTTCACGATAACTCCGTCAATCTCGTGATCTGCAGGGGGAGCATGCACCATCTTCCAGATTTGGACAAGACGCTGATTGAAATAAAAAGGATACTTAATAATAATGGACTCCTTATATTTTCAGAACCGAGCAATGACAATCTCCTGATCAGATTTGGCAGGTTTTTAATGTATAAACTCTCTTCAAGATTTGATGAACGAGATACCGCTTTTATTACATCAGAGCTTGTACTGAAGCTTACAAAAGCAGGCCTTTCAGTTGAAGCGATTAAACGGTTCGGTTTCTTTTCGTATTTGTTCGGTGTGGCTCCGGACCACTTTCCGTTGATGATCTATATACCTTTTAATGTACAGATTATCAAATTATTTATCTTTATTGATAAACTCCTTGCAAGAGTGCCTTTAATCAAAGACCAGAGTTTTCATGTAATCTTCAAGGCAAGAAAATTCGGAGAAGTCAAATAGATTGAAATATTCATTTGGAGGTCTGCTTTGTGATTATGCTGAATAAGGTAAATTACAATAAAATTGCTAAAGTCGTTATCATTCTCATCATTGTGCTTCTTGGCGCTAAAGAAATTTACCAGGCCCAGAAGCATTCCGATAAACCCTCCTATGTAGCCGGGGACGGCTCCGAAGTCAATGTGATCAGGGGAGGAGCATGTTATGCCAGAGACGGTTTTTTTTCCAATGCGGGCTTGCCGGACATCTGGTGCGGCGGTCGCTTCTTTCCCGAACAGGGCGGGCAGCTTTGCGGGGTAAAGTTTACAACTAATATTTATAAGACATATCCTCCGGGGTCGCATATGCTCGGAGGCGTTTATGCCAAGATATGCGGAGAGTATAATTTGGGCTGTTATCGCATGTTCCCGGTCGGGTTGGGTGTTTTTTCACTTGTGGTATTCGCGCTCTTGCTCCTTCGCAGCCTTACTCCAGTAAAAGCGGCCTTAATAATGCTGGCTATAGCGGTAATACCCATGACGAGTAATAAGATGCATGGCCTTCAATTCCAGTCTTATACATTACCACTGTTCCTTATGTATCTGGCAAGCTTGATTATTTTTTTCAAACACAAGAGAAGATTCAATATACGTTATTTTATTTTTTTCTTCCTCTTCGGGGCCTTTCAGGGATTTCTTTCGTTTGACGAGGTCTTTCTGACGACTCTTTCGGGCATTCCAGTTGCCTTGCTGTATACGCCGTTGAACAATAAAGAAGATATAAAGCGTTTGGCTCTTGTTGTCACAACCGTTTCAGCGGGATTGTTTCTATCCTACGCTCTGCATTTTATTCAGGTAATTATTTATGATGGAAGCGCAGGGCAATCATATGATTTTCTTAAGATGATGTTCAAAGAGCGATATAATGATACGGGTGGCGGTGATACACTTGAAATAAACAGTATGAAATTGGCATTCGAGATGTTCTCCCAAGTCGGCCGAAGCAAAGAACATTTTATAATAAATCTGCCTATTTTTCTTGGAGCAGTTCTTTTACTTTTGCTTATAAAGAAGGGCGTATTGACTTTGACCCTGCATAAGCCGATGCAACTCTGCTTGCAGTGGGCATCTTCAAGACGTAATTTTATCGTTATATTGTCAGCTCTTCTTATTTCTTTTTTGTGGATAATCTTAATGAAGCAGCATGTATTGTTTCATCAAAGGTATTTTGCAAGGCATTTCTTTTTGTTTTATTTTATGTCTATTTTAACAATAATCGAAAACACCAGCCTTCTTGAGCTAAAAGCGCCGTCAAATGAGGAAAACCAGGAATAATTAGTCCGAGTAATATAAAAGTGATGTTGCATCAAATGCTCCCGTCAGAGACTAATAAACGTATCTATTTTCTTGATGGCTTCCGGGCACTGGCAATTTTAATGGTTGTCGCAATTCATGCCGTACCATACAGCCATCCTTTGGACCCCGGCATCTCCGAGATCATTCAGTTTGTTATCCGCACAATTGCTGTCCCCGCGTTTTTTTTGAGTGACGGTTTTTTGTTTATTTTAAAAAAACCCTATAGCAATAATCTGCAATATATGAAATATGTCATTAAGAGCGCTCAGCGACTGCTTATTCCCTGGTTTGTTTTTACCATAATATATTTAGTTGCAAGATCCATCTCGGAAGAATTAAATATAGTACAAAATAAAATAATAATGGGGAATTCCTTGCCATCCATTATTCAGGCAGCATATGCATCCACCATTGCCCCCCAGATGTATTTTCTGCTGTCCCTGTTTATTATCAGGACGCTGTCTTTTGGAATGAAGTACATGGAAAAACTGCATGTACTTCATGTCGTTATCATTTTTATTTCATATGTGGTCCTGTATCATTTTTGCATTATTCCCTATTTGACGCCGCTATTGTCTGATGGAAACGGTTTTGATCCTTTTTTAAATGCCTTATGGGGGATGCAATTTTATCTGGCCGGAACGATCTTTGCCAATTACTATAAAGAGTTCTTCCGACATTCTTTGGTAATTATGATCGTATCAACAGTTGTATTTATTGTTTTCAAATTTTATTGTGATGCGGGTACGTTAAATGAGACTGTCATTGCTTTTGCATATTTAACAGCTATATTTACTTTATTCTTAAAGAAGATGGACAAAAATAATATATTAAGCACGATTGGGAAAGATACTATGGGAATTTATCTGGTACATGCGCCAGTCATGGTAAATATTATCTCCTTGTTGATGCTTACATTGGTTGCAAATGCACTCCTGTCATATATATTAGTTACGTTGCTGACGTTTTTGTTTTCATTGTTAATAGTAAGGGTTATTTATACTATTCCGTATGGTGTTTTACTTTTTGGAACGGCCCCACCAAGGGAATAGTCTAATAAACTGCTTTTGTATTAGTCGTCATTGCACGCCTCATGATTATATGCAAATGACGAGTATTCCTTCTCAGGGAGCGACAATATTCCATTTTTCAAATTCAGATTTTGATGAAAATCTTTTTACGATACAAAATCGCGGCAAGTCCGAGCCAGATCAACAGGACTGTCAGGGAATATATAAGTGACGCATTGACCGGGCTTGACCATGATGCAAAGATATTCCTGAGAAGGTAGGCGTTCATTTTTATTCTGGAACCATCGGCAAGTGTGGTTCCCCATTCCCACAGCAATTTCTCAAGCAGTGTGGACAGTACATATACGCCGAGGGCGTTGGCTCCAAACATAACAAATACCTTACTCCAGCGGCGCACATTTATTACATCTACAATCCAGTAAATGAAACCGAGCAAGACAGCGGCTGCCCCGGCAGTAAATAGCACATATGAGCTGCTCCATATGTATTTATTAATGGGGAACCACACATCTGCTGTCAGTCCTGATATGACCCCTGCGCTTCCATAAATTAAAAGAAGGAAGGTCTTCCCGGCTGGACTCTTACTCAACCGTAGCACGTGACCTGTCAATGCCCCCAGTAATGTAGTTGAAAGAGCGGGGACCGTACTTAGCAGTCCTTCCGGGTCCCATGTGGGCTCAAACATGTGTCCGTGCATAAAGAAGTTGTCAATATATGCAGCCAGGTTCTTCCCAGGTTCTAAAATAACAGTATCGTATCCCGGCACCGGGACCAGTTTCATAATCAACCAGTAAAATATCAGCAAACCTGCAGAGATAAGTGCCTGTGCTCTAATCCCTGACTTGAGCATTATAAGCGAAGCGAAAAAGTAGCATATGCCTATCCGCTGCAAAACGCCCGGGATCCTCAGGGAAGACAAGGAGAAATATGGGAAAGCATTTATGAACAGACCGAGGCCGACGATAATCAGTGTGCGTTTGATTATATGATAAAGCAGTTCTCTTTTGCTCTGGCCTTTATCCAATCGATTGGCAACTGAAAAAGGGATTACAGCTCCGACGATAAACAAAAAAAACGGAAATATCAGATCGGCCATGGTCCAGTCATTCCATCGGGCGTGATCAAGGTGATAGTAGATATCATCTCCGACCTGATTGTTCACAAGAATCATCGCGGCGATTACTATTCCGCGGAATACATCCAGAGAACATAATCGCGCGGAATCCGATATTACGATATTACTGTTGAGGCGGTGCAATTTTCGGCATCCTGAAATTCATAATATCACCAGAAGTAGCCTGCGATTGTCTGCATCACGGCAGTTTGTATTCCGGTTGTAACCAAAAGAATGCGAAGCCATCTTTCCTGCAATTTTGTCAATATCAGAACAAAGAATAAATACATGAACAGGCATATTCGCGCAATCTCTCCGGTATAAAGACCTCCCATAAGCAGGAAGGGAACGAGAGGCGCAATGCCATAGACGAATACCATATTAACATCATTACGCCAATCGAATATGCGGTTATTCAGTATGGAAGGATGAAAGAACAATGCAAGGATAGCAAGAGAAAGGAATATCGCAAACATGGTCCCATTTTCCAGTCGCGTCATTATGTACATAACGGGATTATCGAGAATTGAGGTGGTATCTTCAAAACTCGATGCAGTAAGAAAGGCCTTTATGTGGCTGTAGCCATAATAATAATCTAAGAACAAATGCACAAATAGCATCAACAGGAGACAGATCACAAGCGCCTTGAATAAACCGAACTTTCTGTGGACGATAATCATATGCATGGCGACTATGCCCGATGTACCAAGCAGAAACAAGCCGAGATATGTATGTAAATTTACAAGCAGCAATCCTGCGAAAAACATCATAAACCCGGGCAGGCTCAATCCACGTTTCAGAATATGTATAAAGCCTGTCAAAAATAAGGCGCCAAACGATATTATTGCCCCATCAAGAGATATGGCGCTGAAAATGTTATATGCCGGAATTACAGAAAACAATATTGCAACCAGAAAACGCTGCCTTTCCGGAACATCCAGAAGTTTCATGATTTGATAAACAAAAGCTATCGACGCACTCGATAATCCGATAAAAAGCCCCGACATTACAGGCAGGTTGTGGTTCGATAGTTTAATGAAAAAATAATGCAGCAGGACCGCAAGCGGAGGGTGTGTCCTGGCGTGGATTTTTAAATGCAGCAGATTGGCATTAAAATTACCAAGCCACTCCCGCCAGTCGGTTATCCCGATCGCTTCATGATAATATTGCTCATAATAATAGATTCCCTCATGAAAATAATCAGATGCTGTTATAGGTTTGTAAAAAGCTTCTTCCGGACCTCCCTGCGCAAGGTTGCCAAAGATTATTAAAAAGGTCCCGAACACCCATGCAGAGGTTAAATTAAAAAATTTATACCTTAACGAAACAAACAGGGTCAACAAAAATAACAGGGAATATGGCAAACCTGAGATGCGTATTCTTGGCCCAAAGACCTCGGACAAAGGGAAAAAATCAGGGGTACCGGGCCCCATGCCGGCCAGCTTCAGTAACAAATTAATAAATACCAGCACGGTCCAGCAAAAAATTATGAGTAGTATGGTGCCCACAGGATGACTGATAAGTTTCCGCATATGGTCCTGATACCGTGATGATAAAAACCCTGCTGTCAGCATAAGACCGCCGATGAGCATCGAAAGAAATCTGATCCACTGGAGGCCTTTATTAACTTCGGGTGAGACGACATGATCGGATGAAATATGTATTGCAATAAAGTCTGGAGAAATTATAATCCCGGTCAGAATGGCGATAATCCCTGCTGAGATGAGGGTAAGATGTAAGGGTCTCAAATGCGAATCCTTTCCATGGTAACGGAATAATTCATATTATAAGATATAGGCAGTCATTTAAGCATTAGCATGCCGTTTTAAATACGTAAAATAGACAAGCTCCCCTTATAAGGCTTATAATTAAGAACATAATTCCCTTGAAACGGACCGTTCTCAAACGGTATGACTGTAATTATGCGTAACACACTGAAACTATCTGTATTAATATTAATGCAAGTTATCGTTTTACTTATTGTTGCCGATATAGGTTTGCATTATACATCTTATAATCACTTCGGAAGATCTTTTGATAATGACAGGAGATTTTTTTATACGTATGACTCTGCATTGGGTTATGATATGGCAATTAGCGCACCACTTCTGGAAAGAGAAACTCCGTCAGGAGTAAAGTACAAAGCCTGGACGAATAATATCGGGTGTTATGATCATGAGTATGCCGCAAATCAAGACTATATATTGCTTGTGGGCGATAGTTTTACGGAATCCACTGCTCCATTTGATAAGAAATGGGGGACGTTGCTGGAGAAACTATTAAAACATCGTGTTCTTAAATGCGGTATTGTGGGTTACGGGACAAAAGCAGAGCTTATGAAGGCAAATAAAACAATTGACAGGACAGGGAAATCACCGAAGCTTATAATTGTCGGATACTATATGAACGATCTTGAAAACGATTATATTTTTCCCAGTGCTACGGTAATTGACGGTTATTTTATGAGCACAAAAATGCTAAACAGGACTACGGGGGCTATTGAGGGGTATCCGGTACAATCCATAGACTATATAAAATGGCAAAGAGATTACTGCTCGGACGAGCCTGTTACAGGTCATTACAATAAAATAATCAAGAGAACCGGGTGTTATCTGTCGAGGAACAGCATTATATTGAACATGATGAAAAAGGCGAAAGAACGTATTTCAGAGATGGTCCAAAATATGCCTGGAGACAATGACCGTCATACTATTTTACCCGTACAAATGGACATTTCCTTCTTTCCATCTGATCACGGATGGATCCTGGAAAACAAATTATGGAACAACCATTTTGCAAATATAAAAGAATTTCAAAAGCTCGCGATGCATCATAACGCAAAACTATTATTCGTTTTGATACCAACAAGAGAACAGGTATATCCTTATCTCCTGAGTAAACAATATAGAAACAGTATTAATCTTTTTCAGCCTAATGAAATATTGGCTGAATTTTTCAGGAGAGAGTCTATCGGTTATCTGGATCTACTTCCATTGTTCTCCGAATTTGCCGATAAGACGGAAAGAAACCATCTTGACAATGAAAAAGATCTCTACTGGCGCAATGATAGTCACTGGTCCAATAAGGGAGATCGACTCGCGAGCGTTTTTGTTGCAAAAAAACTGATCGAGTCTGGAATAATAACCTCAGGCGACAGCAAACGTATCCTGGCTGAATTAAATAATTTTTAACCGATATCAGAGAATAAGATCCCCATTTGAAAGATATGACAGTTACAAAGATCCTCCATGTGGATACGCTAAATCAAAATAAACGATTATTTAATATCCTGTTATTAGTCATTATCGGGGCCTACGTATACCTGCAGGTGTACCATTTTCTGGCCATTCCGGACCCGCTGCTGTTTCCCGATTCTGCCAGATATCTGAAGACCACCACGGTTTTCAGTGACGCCCTACTGCCTGAACATGGCGTTACTCCGCCTGTAGTGCCGCTTATTTATAAACTTCTGGGCGAAGATATTAATGTCATAGCATTTTCCCAGCTCGTCCTTTCCATCCTTTCATGGGTTTTTTTGTCTTATGCGGTTTCAAGGACCATGAAGAGCGTTTGGATATCGCTTATTGCTTTTATCGCAATCCTGACCTTCAGTCTCAGCAGCGCAATTTCTTTATGGAATGGCGTGATATTGAGTGAATCACTCAGTCTGTCAATTTTTGCGTGCTTTATTGGAAGCTGGATTTTAATGTTCGAGAAACAGTCCTTAAAGAGAAGTTTATTATTGATAACAGCATCTGTCCTCTTCGCTCTTTCGCGTACTGCTCATGTTTACCTGCTGCTTATGCTGGGGTGTATTCTCGGCGTAGCCGGACTCTTCAATCTGCGTGCTGTCAAGCGCAAATACTGTCTTGCCTTCTCGGTTATTTATATCGTCATGTCTCTGCTGTCAAATGTTTCTGCCAATGTCGGAACACAATGGACAGTCTACTTTGTTGATGTATTGTCGACAAGAATATTACCGGATCCTGAGAAGAGGGAATATTTTGAAAAACATGGAATGCCTGTTGATGAGAATTTAATGAAATTGGAGGGTAAATTCGCTCAGGAAGGTAACTGGGCTTTCCATAATGATCCCAACCTCGAAGAATTCAGGAAGTGGCTCTATTCCAGTGGAAAATCAACATATGTCCGGTTTTTGCTGACGCATCCGCACTTTTTAATAACCGGGCCTTTTGAGGATTTCCTGCAAATGATGTACGGATACAGATTGATATACTATGCCCCGAAAGGGTATTCAAGTCCCCTGGGAGCATTGTTTGATTACATGGATTCTCCGCTGATATTCCCAATCTATATTTTTGCTGCAGGCATTCTTGCAGGCATGAACCTTATTTTTGCAGGTTCGGGGAAATCGACCGTATCGTTGGTGCCGATTATAATGATGCTTCTCGTTTATCCTCTTATGGCTTTAGTCTGGCATGCCGATTCCCATGAACTGGAGCGACATGTACTTACTTTCTCAGTGCAGGCCCGTTTGAGTTATATTCTGCTTGGATTGTTTACCATTAATGCACTATTCTCAACCTCATCCCAAAATTAGACAATATCTTCATTTAAGTATCCTCACGTTCTTTTCTCAATTAAATTTAATAATAATTGAGTTGTTTTTTTAAGAAGAAAGGCTGATAACAAAGATAACACTATATAAAGTAACGTTTGTTGCAATAAGCTCATTCCACCTAAAAAACCGAATATACAACTATGAGTCAAATATAATTCATAAGATATAAAGCCTAATAAGCCCGGGACCATTAATGCTTTCGATGAGACTACTTTTACAAAAAAAAGCATAATTGCAATGCTGGCGAAACAAGTCAGTCCTATATCTATCATTCCCACATATTTCAAGGGCAGATTGTCTCCGATAAGTGGAACTTGTTGAAATCCAAAAATTAATATAGATATCGAGAGAAAAAATAATGTGAGATGGAATGAATTGCTTTTACCGAGATATGCTGCTATTTTTTCTTTATGCGATGATATCATCAATCCTGCAAATACGGAAAAAGACTGTGTCCTCCAGATTTCATCCCGCGTAAAAATCATAAGGGTAAATGAGACAAGCAAAAACATTAGCAACCTATGGTTCGGAGTTTTTAATAACGAACACGTAATGAAGAAGTATGCATAGGTGAAAACAATGAACTGTAGAAACCATCCGGGGAAATGGGGCGGGTATTCAATTAGAAATACATAAGAAAAGATATCGCTGATATTTATTTTATTGAAAAGCACCAGGAGAAGAATGATTAACCAATAAGGTAAAAAAATCTTCTTTAATCTTTTGGAGAGGAAATTTTTAAGCCCGTCTCTGGTAAACCGTTCATTTAATCCATAGCCCGAAAGCACCAGGAATAAACAAACGGCAATCATATTAAAGTGGAAACATAAATATCTTAAATAAGTTCTGTCAGGCGTGATCCATTGGTAATAATGACAAATAAAAATTATGAAAATAGCAATTCCTCTTAAGCTGTTTGATAGTTCAAAAGTTATTAAGGCTTTATTCTTATTATTGTTCATGAGTTGACTGTTTAGAGCGATTTCCACGGTTTGAACCGGTTTATTTCATTGATAATTCTGAAGATTGTATGATGCTTTTATTAGCAAGAGCAAGTTTGTCGTCAAGTAAGCTTTTAAGCCTGCGTGCGATTTCCGGTTGCTCATCAAAAATATTTTGTGTTTCATTAGGGTCGGTCTTGAGATTGAAAAGCAGAGATTTATTGTCTTCCAAGTAATGAATGAGTTTATAGTTACCTTCCCATACCGCGAATGTGCCTTTGGTAATTTGTTGATATTCAATAGCAGGGTTACTGATAAGCTGCATGGAAAACACTGGCAATGACTGTCTGGTCTCCCCGTTAGTTAATGGAAATAAGGATGACCCTTCCATCCATGACGGCACAGGGATATTCGCAAGTTCAAGGATGGTTGGTGCAATATCTGTCTGTTCAACTGGTACATTTATTACAGCGCCATTTTTTTCCCCTGGCGTTTTAATTACGAGAGGAATGTGCACTAATTCCTCATAAAGATGAGGACCACTATGGCCAAGGTAACCATGTGAAAAAATTTCTCCATGATCAGATGTGAAAACAATAATTGTGTTTGAAATATCAATCAGTTCAGAGAGACTGGATATAAATGACTTAAAGAGGTCATCAGAATATAGAATGAATTCATCGTAGCGTTCCCTGAGAATATCTATATTTTTTTGCCTTTCAGGTATGTATTCTGGTAGTTCAAATTCAACTGATTGTTTTCGTTTAGTATTAAACTCATTATGATTCCCCAATATTCCTGTCTGAAGATTTGAGGGCAAGTAAGGATGATGAGGTGGAAGGACATGTAAATATGCAAAAAAAGGAAGACGAGAATGGTTTTTGGGGTTAATTTCAGATATTTTTTTGAGAAAACGATTATAAACAATATCTGGTGGAAATATTGTGGTATATGTATCAGGGCGATATTTTCGCAACACATTAGATATATACTCATTATTTATAATCCAGTCTCGCGCCAAGTCGTTTTTTACATGACTTATGGTCCTGTCTAACCACCAGTTTTTGGGCAAACTTAGTGTATTCGACGGATCTTGCACTAAAAAAGCATCACTCATTCCTAAACCGGCAGGATGCGCAATACTGTTTTGTACAAGCCCATAAATTATGTAACCATTATCCTTAAGTATACTCGGTAAATTTCTTCCGTATTTTTTGTTTCTTAAATAGAAAGGACGATAATGCCAGGCACGATGAGTCCATGGCCTTTGTCCGGTCAACAAACTCATGGTAGAAGGATATGTCCAGTTGCACGAGGCATAAGCCTTCTCAAAAACTATTGCATCTTTTGACCACTCGGACAAGAAAGGAGTTGTCGGGCGGTTGTATCCATACATGCTCATATCTTGCGCAGTTAATGTATCCCATACTACCATGATGATATCAGGTCTTTTTTTGAATTGGTCTTCGGTTTTGATCTTCGAAAGCTGAACTGATTCGCTTTTGATTTCTGAAGTGTTCTTCTGAAATGCCGTGAATAATACGGCGAAAATGAATAATAAAGCAAACAACGAGGCAACAGGTGTAATACGTTGAGCTATTCCAATAAGCACGCGTTCAACATATTCACTTATTTTCAATCTGTGCAGGATTTTTTCAATATGCTTATGAAAAAACCATATAACAAGCGCTGTAAAAACAATGATAATTGTGTAAGTTGTAAAATTATCTAAACCGGTCAGACGCTGGAAAGAAAAGTGGAAGAATTTTGTTTTTATGTAATAAATAAATCCGCAGCCCAACAGTCCCGCTATCAGATGTTCAAAACGAATAAATTTTAAAGGCTTCGGCATTATTATGGTAATCCCATATACTGCGAACCAAAAAACAGAAGCTAACAAGATTCCCATAATTGACCAAATGATAAATACTAACGATAAATCGGGCAGGAAATCCGTAAATTTCATGTAAAAGGAATATCCATCCCATTTATAAAACGCATCCCTGATAAACATGAGAGAAAACACAACGAAAAATATTCGAAGAATTACAAGATAAGATTTTTTAGCCGTCATCGTTTTTTTTGGTTATAAATTTTAATAATACAATTTGAGTATTTGAATGCAGGTTTAATAATAAAATAAATTTAATTTAATCTCTATGTGGTGATTACAGTAAATCAATATATCCACTATCAACAAGATAACGCTTGATTGCCTCGGCAGCGGTGAAGTGGCCTTCCGGGCCCCAGTGTCCTTTTGTCTTGAAAATTATTTTCTGCGATATTTTTTCTGCAAAATATTGACGAGTTGACATACATTTTGCTTTTTTACTTGCCTCACATATGGAAAATAAATATTTTTCTCCATCTGTAAAATCAGAGATAGTATTGATTTCGTTTCCAGACGGTAAATATGCAAATATTGGAATTGCATTAATACTTAGAGTCGATTCTATTATTTCATGTAAAATAGTCCTCGTAATAGCTTCTTCATCTTTTTTGAGGAGTCCGTGTGATCTCTTGAAGTTATGATGCATTATTGCAAGAAGATGTAAAAACTTGGAATTTGCCCAATCCCATTTGAGAATGTTTTCAGGAGATGGAATTGGGACACCTGTAAGCTTGAGTTCACCATCGTCTAATACAAATTTTGGTTTTGCATAATCTCTGAAAGCAAGCAAATTTCTTGACATGTCCATAGGAAGAAAACCTAATATTACAATATCCGGCTTATATTTCAGGCCTTCTTCTCTGAGGAGAATTAGCATTTGATCATGTCCGTAGCCGTGTACCCCCATGTTTATAACTTCAACTTGAGGTAACATCTGCTGAAGGTAATAAGAATACGTCTCATTATCGCTTACTTCATCGCCGAAGGTGAAAGAGTCTCCGATAGTAATTATGCGAAGTTTATTGGGATTTTTGATATAAGAATAATCCTTGTCTCCTCTAAATCCATTTGAATTGGTATTTAGAGTCTTATTCCCGAATACCGTCATATTTCTTATATTAGACTTTGATCTCCATCCCCTCGAAGGGTCATAAGTGTCAAAGTTATAAAATATTTTTTCCCCGGAGGTTTGATGTCTGCTAACCCAGATGCTACGCCATCCATATTCTTCATCTTCCCATAAACGTTCAGCAGGCATTAATAGAAAGGCAAGTCTTGCGGAAACCTCAATGGTAATGATTAAAAATGCAATATATATTGAAATGTAACCAATCTTTTTTTTTATCATTTAATAATGGGGTGCCGGTATTAAAATATCTGATAATTAAAGCCCCCCATTTGGGGCCCCCCGGAAGTCATTACCAGAGCAATTGTCAACAACGTGAAAATTAAAAACAAAATAATAAAATAATACTTATACTTTGACAAGAAATTTTTCATCGAGATACATCCCCTTTCAATAAAACAAAGTCTAAGGTTTTTTCTGCTATGATTTTATGGGCCAATTTATTTGGATGAGCATCATCATAACTGACCCACAAGTCTATCGGGTTTTTATAAGAAGAGAATGTACCAGCCAGATTCAAATTGCTGATTCCGTTATCTGATAGAAATCCTGAAACCTTATCATATATATCGTTAAATATGGTATTGTCGACATCGTGAAGCTCGGGGAGCAAAACCACCTGCAGTTCAATTTTTTCTTTCCGGCAGATTTCTTTCAAGTCAAGAAACGCTTTTTTAGTTCTAATCCATCCTTCATGGTCATCCGCATAAAGTTCGGAATAGAAGGATTTGAAGCTTTTGGACTCAACCTGCCTGTTCAGAAGGGCGTGAATTCTTGACCAGTAAAACGATATGAAGCGCGAATAGCCGAGAAACCATAACTTCGATTTTTTCGGGGTAACCTCAGCATCGTTAATAAAATAAAAGGCTATTACTTTATCAGGTTTGTATTTCAGACCCTTTTCAAGAAACAGGTTTACCTCCTGCTCCGTATTGTAATTGCCTGCTCCGAAATTAATTAATTCGACAGGATATCGCTTGTTGATCTCAGTTTCAAGGATATTTTCAAAAGAATCTTCATGTTCTACGCCCCACCCGAAAGTCAGTGAATCACCTAATACAGCGATTCTGTATGAGTCACCCTTTGCAATGGGATATTCTCTGTCGCGCAACCCATCTGAATTGATTTTTACCGTTGAATTCATCAAATGTTTCGTAACATTGGGCCTGTGAATATGGCCGATTAAAGGATTATCAGAGTCTTTCTTGACAGACATCGCATACTTCGTCATCTCAATGTCATACACTGTTTTATAATTCAGATAGACCCTTATGATTATCTCTCCGAAAATAAAAAATACAATCATGGAAAATATAAAAGCAAGGAATATTTTGCCTGTATTATTCATTTTAGTTTTACCCTTGTTTTTGTTTTGAATTTTGAATGTGACAAATTATTTGTATGTATTTGAAAGAGGTTAAATGGCATGATTTTCAGTTAGGTTATATTATCATAACTTGGAGGAAATTATACAGTTTCTTCGTTTGTTCTTAAATGTTGATTGATGTATTTTCAGGAGATTTTGTATAATGAACGTCAATCGAAAGACTGGAACGCTGCAATTATTGAGGAGGTTGATGATGATTAAAATAATTCTGGTAGTGATGGTTTTGTCGGTGGCGCTTTTTCAAGGTGCTGCATTTGCAGTAGAAACCGAAGGAGAAGTGATTTTCAGGGACACGCTTTATGGCGCTGCCATAGGGGCCGTGTTAGGGACTGCCGTTTATCTGGTCGATACAGATGATTTTGCCGGGAAGGTCGGGGCGGGAGTGCTGGTTGGGTCCGTCGGGGGTCTGTTATATGGCCTAAAAGAGACAAGAAGTTTTGTGGAAATAGAAAAAGACAATATAAGGTTTGCCGTTCCTGCGCCTGCAATTGAAAAAAGAGACAACAGCGTCATGTATTCGGTTTCCCTTTTAAAGACTAAATTCTAAGATATCCTGTTTCTTTTCTGTCATTGCGGCTTGTCCGCAATCCGTCATCTCAGCCTCGGTTGATTCGCTTGGCATAAAAAAAAAGATTCCCGACAAGCGGGAATGACGGATTTTGTGTGGTTTTATTTATAAACTCTTTAGCTAATATTTCAGTTTTAAAAAATTTCCCAGCAAATCCTTCCCTGCTTTTGTCAGTATCGATTCGGGATGAAACTGAACACCTTCGAGGATAAATTTCTTGTGCCTGACCCCCATGATCTCGTCCTGGTCCGTCCAGGCGGTTATTTCGAATTCGTCGGAGAGGGTGTCTTTTTTGATAATCAACGAGTGATACCTCGTCGCCTCAAAGGGGTGGGGCAGACCTTTAAAAATTGTCTTTCCGTCATGGTATATCATTGAGGTCTTGCCGTGCATCAATCTGGGTGCATTCACAATCTCTGCTCCATATGCGGCGCCGATTGACTGATGGCCGAGGCACACGCCGAGGATGGGGATTTTTCCTGCAAAATGCCTGATTACTTCTATTGAGATGCCGGCTTCTTTGGGGGTGCAGGGTCCCGGAGAAATTACAATCTTCCCGGGATGGAGCCTCTCAATACCTGGAATTGTAATTTTGTCATTTCTGAATACCCGAATATCCTCACCAAGTTCTCCAAGGTACTGAACAAGGTTATACGTAAATGAATCATAGTTGTCAATCATTAATAGCATAACTCTTAACTCCTAACTCTTAGTTCTGCAGGGCGCATTGCAATATGCCACTACAATTCTTTCTCCGCCATCTCTATCGCCTTGAACATCCCTTTTGCCTTGTTGATCGTTTCCATATATTCTTTTTCAGGGTCGGAGTCGGCAACTATTCCTGCGCCTGCCTGGATGAATGCCTTTTTGTCTTTAAACAGAATTGTTCTTATTGTGATGCACATATCCATATTTCCCGAAAATCCAAAGTAACCTACAGATCCGGCGTAGGGCCCGCGCCTCGTCGGCTCCATTTCCTCGATAATCTCCATGGCCCGTATCTTCGGAGCGCCGGTCACCGTGCCTGCGGGAAATGACGCCCTGAGCACACTGAATGCGTCATGTCCGCTTTTTAATTTTCCGACAACATTCGATACGAGATGCATGACATGAGAATATCTTTCAACCGTCATCAGTTCGGTAACCTTAACGCTGCCTGTAGCCGCAACTTTTCCGACGTCATTTCTTCCGAGATCAACGAGCATTATGTGTTCCGCAATTTCCTTCGGGTCGGCCTTGAGCTCTTTTTCAAATGCCGAATCCTCTTCTTTTGACCTGCCCCTTCTTCTTGTCCCTGCAATAGGTCTCAATTCAACGATGTCTCCTTCGAGCCTTACTAATATCTCTGGCGAGGAACCGGCGAGAGTGCATTTTCCCGTCTCAATGTAAAACATGTACGGCGATGGATTGATGACCCTGAGCGCCCTGTAGGCATTTATCGGAGGGATATCCGTGTCTCTCTGGAAGTTCTGTGAAATCACCGTCTGAATGATGTCGCCTGCATGGATATATTCCTTGGTCTTTTCCACTGCCTTGCGGAAATCTTCTTGTGAGAAGTTCGAGGAGAAATTTACTTGCCGCGGCAATTTGCCGTCAGACACCCTTTTGGGTGTGACCGTTTTTGATTGAAGCTTCCTGACTATGTTACTAATTTTGCCTGCTGCATTTTCATATGCTTTTTCAACGCTGTCCTCTATGTGCGCATTGGATATCACCTTGATCCTGTGAGTCAGATTATCAAAGACCACAAGAGTATCGGTGAACATCAGAAATATATCCGGGAGATTTAATCCGGGGTGACGCATGTTCGGCAGCTTCTCGAAATGGCGTACCGCATCGTATCCGATGTAGCCTACAAAACCGCCAAAGAACCTCGGCAATCCGGGCATGATAACAGGTTTGTATTTTTTTAACTCAGCCGAGATGACTTCAAAAGGGTCATGCACGAACTCCTTTTTCTCTTTCTGAGCGCCTTTTTTAATCGTCAGGCTTTTTCCTTTGCCCTCAATTATCAAAGACGGATTGCTTCCGATGAAAGAGTATCTTGCCCATTTCTCTCCGCCTTCGAGGCTTTCAAGCAGGAAGCCCGTCTTTCCTTTCAACTTGAGAAACGCCGATAAGGGTGTTTCGAGGTCTGCAAGGATCTCCCTGTAAACAGGAATGAGGTTGCCTTCCCGCGCTTTCTCTTTAAACTCGTTATAATCCGGATACAGCATATTGACAAGACTCTCTTTATTTCATTACTATGTTAGTTGTCTATTATAATGAAGTTGAAAGTTAAAAGTTAAGTGTTAAAAGTTATTTAATAATAAACTATGTCATTGCGGCTTGTCCGCAATCCTTCTTGAGGAAAGATTCCCGACAAGCGGGAATGACGAATGCCCTTTTAACCCTGAATTTTTTTTAATTGCGGGTGTAGCTCAGTGGTAGAGCACAACCTTGCCAAGGTTGGGGTCGCGGGTTCGAATCCCGTCGCCCGCTCCATATTTTTCAGAGTTAAGAGTACAGAGTCAAGAAATTTTAATATTCCAACATTGACTTAACTCTTAACTCTAAACTCCAGAACGGCGACGTACCCAAGTGGCAAGGGGGAGGTCTGCAAAACCTTTATTCAGCGGTTCGAATCCGCTCGTCGCCTCCACTTTCCTGCCGGATAATCCTAACATCCACTGTCATGCCCAGTCTGAAAGGGGTCTTCTCTGTGGTCGCAATTTTTACCTGAATGACCTTCATGTCCACGTTCTTGGCGGGGTCGTTAGGTTTTACATTTCTTGGGCCGACATATTCCGAAATCTCCCTGACTTCTCCCTTAAATATTTTGCCGGGATATGCCTCTGATGTTACTTCGGCGGGATAACCAACCCGAATCCTTCCTGAGTCCGTTTCATCCACCTCGGCATTTATCCAGACTTTTTCAATATCTGCAACAGCCGCAAGGGATATCAGCATCTCTTTGCTTATCATCTCCCCCTTTTGAAGATATTTGCGGATGACCTTCCCCGGGATTGGTGATGTTATGGAGGTTTTTCCAAGGAGGCTTTTGAAATATTCTACATTGGCCATGGCGCGTCGAACAGAGTCTTCGTGGAATTGCAGGGTCTCCGGCTTCGGTCCCTTTTCAAGAAGTCTCTTCTCTTCTTCGGCTTCCCTTACCCTGGCTTCTGAGACTTTAAAGCCGGCCACTTTCTCATCGTAGAGCGCGATCGGGACCAACCCTTCATCAATAAGCTCTTTGTGTCTATTCAGGCTTGTCTTTGCAAACTCCATATCTGCCAAAGCGGAAGCAAGAGCGGCATCTGCTTTTTTTATTTCTTCCTCTCTCGCTCCTGACGCCACTTCCTTAAGCCTTGCCCTTTCTACTGCCAACTCAGCCTCTGACTCTTTCAATCGGGCCAGAATGTCTTTGTTCTCAAGGGTAGCTATCAATTGCCCCTTTTTAACCTCATCCCCCTCGTCAACAAAGAATTCGGCTATCCTGCCGTCAATCTCGCTGCCTATCTCTACTTCAAAACCCGGCATTGCCTCAACCTTTCCCTCGGCAGCTACATATCTTTGCACAGCGCTTTGCGGGATATCGGTCTTTGATTTCTCATTCTTGTTTTTTGAAAAAATTACATACCCAGCTATTACAAGAAATATCAACATGATTCCTGCGACTGTTTTCTTCATGGTTATAACCCCTGTCTTTTTACGTTCAAGTCTTTTTAATTTTACCGTCTTCCAGATAGACTATCCTGTCCGCCGTCGTCTCTGCCTTGGGATCATGACTGACAATAACGACCGCTTTACCGGCCTCTGATAATCCCCTTAAAAGACCCAATACTTCAAGCCCCGTCTTTGAATCGAGGTTTGCCGTGGGCTCGTCCGCCAGAATGATCGGAGGGTCTCCGGCCAGCGCCCTTGCAAGGGCGACCCTCTGTTTTTCCCCGCCGCTCATATCGGCAGGATAAAAGCCGGCCCTTTTTGCAAGGCCGAATCTCTCTATTAATTTTAACGCTTCCGAATTTATCTCCTTCCCGTCCCGTTTTTTGAGTCTCAATATCAGCCCGACATTCTCAACGGCAGTAAGTGACGGGAAGAGGTTGAAGGACTGGAATACGAAGCCGAAGTATTCCTTTCTGATGTCCGGAAGGACATCTTCGGGACGGCTGTACGGCGAGGCCCCGCCGATTATCTTTTTACCGTCTACCGTCACATCTCCTTCTGTAGGCAGAAGTATGCACCCCATGATCGAAAGCAGGGTGGTCTTTCCGGAGCCGGAAGGGCCCATTACAAGAAGCATTTCTCCTCTTCCGATAGTGAGGGTCACATCGTCCACCGCGACTATCCTGTTGTCTTCTTTGCCATAGACCTTCGTTATTCCTTTTAATTCAAGTATCGGCGTCATAATAATGCTAACAATTCATAATTCCTTTGCCATAAACCCGGCGAAGGGCTGTCATTGCGAGTGAAATGAAGCAATCCAGTTTTTCTCAAAAAGATTGCCACGCACCCTTCGGGTACTCGCAATGACAAATGAGATGGTTTTCCCTCAAGTTCTGAATACTGTCACAGGGTCGAGCGTCCTTACTTTTCTCACCGAAAAGTAGGCGGACAGAAGGCATGTCAAAAGAATTAATAAAAACAGGGCCGCGAACAGACCGGGGCTTAAATAGAGGCTTACTCCCGCTTTTTCAATTCCGTCCTTCGCAAGCAGGATAATGACCGCGCCTGCCGAATAACCTATTACCGTGCTGGTCCCCACCTGTCCGAAGATGATCTGGTAAATTTCCCTGTTCCTTGCGCCTAATGCCTTAAGTGTGCCGTACTCTCTCAGATGTTCCATGGTGTTTGAGTAAACGGTCTGTCCTACAATAGCTCCGCCGACGATCAGTCCGAGGAGGGCCGTCAGGAAGAACCCCATTCCCATGCCTGTCTGGACCGTCCAGTACATGACGGTCTTGTATATGAAATCTTCCTTTGTGAATATGTCGTTGTCTTTCATGGAAGCTTTGAGTATTTTCACTACATCCCGGCTGCTCTTGCCGTCCCTCAGCTTTGCCACAATATAAGATGTATCGCCCTGCCGGACAGTACCTGAAAAAAAATTCCGGGCCTGCTTAAAAGACATAAAGACCACAGGCGCTGTAGTAAAGCTCCGTATGCCGTCCGATATCCCCGTGAGTTTGAACCTCTTCCTGTTCAGCTCCCAGAGTGTGTCGGTTTCGAGTCTGCCGAGCCTCTGCTCCGATGTTTTGTCCGCGATCATATACCTGCCGCCCTTTACTTCCCATGTGTTCCCTGTGACCATATTCCAGGGCGCGCCTGTTCCTGTGTCGGGGTTGAAGCCGATTATCTGCACCTGCTCCTGCCCCCCGTTGGCAAGTTTCAGGAAACCCCAGGTGAGTATGAGCTTGTCCGCCCACAGGACTTCGGGCAATGCCTTGACCCTGTTTATCCTTTGTTCCGGGAACGGATTTGCGAAGTCGAAATTCTGGACATTTTTGGATGTTATCCATATGTCTGCGTCGGTGTGCCTGATTATGGCAGTGGCATTTCCCATCATGCCGAGATACATGGATACCTGTGTGAGTGAAAGGACGGTGGAAAATATTGTCCCGATGAGGGTGATCACGAGCCGTCCCTTTTCATGAAAAAGCGTTTTTAATGCCAACCAAAACATATGCCGGGTTATATCAGTTTTAAAAAAGGTTTAAAATTCCAGTATATTTTAGCACGAAGCCGGGGGAATTCCCGGTTTAATCCGGCTATTGTTTAGAAAGACGAATTAGGCTAATATAAATCATGTTGTCGTTCGTAAAAAAGACACTGTCTGCCGTTATATTTTCCCTGCTTGCAGTTATACTGCCCGCCGTATGTAATGCCGCTTCCAAACCTGACGCTGACGGCGCCGAACATCACCAGTCTGCCGAAGCCGGGGAGCAACTGAAAAAGGCGACGGATTTTATCAATTCACGCTCTTATAAAAAAGCGGAGGATGTACTGCTCGATATCGTAAAAAACAATCTCCACGAAAAGGACAAGGCACTCTTTTTGTTAGGCAGACTGTACATGGAAGACGGTCCTGCAGGGAAGGCCGAAAATTATTTTTTGATGGCCTCCGAGGCTTGGCCGCTGCTGAAAGATTACGCCCTTAAATCGCTATGTGATATTTACATCGGGAACGGAAAATATGAAAAGGCGCTCAAGACCGCCCGGCAGATCAGGAACGGCGTTTTATTGCAGTACGCGAAACAGTCTGAAATAAAGGCGCTGCTTGCCATGAAGTCAAATAAGGAAGCGAGGGACGCGCTTTTTAAGTATGTCAAAGATTATCCGTCCGACTGGGACCACAAGTTGAGTCTCGGCGCCTTGTTGGCCGGCCGGGGAGAGAAAGAACAGGCGGTCGGGGTGTTGAAGGAGATTTATATTAACGCCGTACCCGCGTCAAACAGCGCTTTGAATGAGCTGAAGCGCTTAAAGGCGGATTCTTTTACGATCGGGGAAATTCTGAAAAGGGCCGACAGGCTTTTTGAAAAAAACAACTTTCAGAGGGCCGAGGCTGAATACAGGGAGGCACTGAAACTTCTTGATGCCTCTGAAAAGGACAGGGCGAGATTTTCCATAGCCATGTGCCAGTTTAAATTAAAGCAGTATTCAATATGCGCCGAGAGTTTCGCGGCGATCAATACCCCTGAAGCGCTATATTGGCAGACGTACTCTTTTTACAGGACCGATGACAGGGAAGGTTTTGAAAGGACAAAGAAGGAATTTCAAAAAAAATATCCGGGTGACGAGAGACTCGCGCTCATATTGCTCATGCAGGCCGAAGATCTCAGGAGACTGGGGGACTCTGATGAGGCGGGAAAGGCGTTTAAAGAGGTGCTGAACAATTTCCCATCAAAATCCGAAGACGCCCTCTGGGGGCTCGGATGGACAAATTATACGTCCGGCAATTACAGGGACGCAGCGTATTATTTCTCGCAGCTTGCCGCCAATGACAAAAGTGAGAATTATTACAAAAATCTTTACTGGAAAGCGAGAAGCCTTGAGAAGGCGGACGAAGCGTGCCTTATGCAAAAGGCGTCCCTGCAGATAAACGGCAGGGAGACGTGCGGAGGCGGCAATGATTATTTCAGCGGTCTTCCCTCTGACAGGAGTTTTTACGGTTATCTCATAAAGATGCGCTCTTCTTCATACGCGCTGCCGGAGAAGATCGGGGCCGCAAGGCCTGCGAGACCGGAAGGAGAGGCCTATGACAGGATAGATGCGCTGGCCCTCCTCGGTATGAAGGACGAGGCAATAAATGAAATAATCGCGTCACTGAAACACGTAAGCAAAAAGGAAGAGTTTTTGTATCTCAGCAATGCAGCGATGAAAATGGACGAATACAGGAAGGTCATCGCTTTTGCGGAAAAAGAGACGGACACGGAATTCCTTCCTTTGGCATACCCCTTAGGTTTCGGCGATATCATAGAAGAGGCCGCCGGTCCGGTCAATGTGGACAAGTATCTCGTGGCCGCCGTAATAAGGGAAGAGAGCCGTTTTGATCCGAAGGTTGTTTCATGGGCAGGCGCAGTCGGGCTTATGCAGCTTATGCCTGCGACCGCGTACAGGCTGCAGAAGGATGTAAATATCCAGCTCAAAGACCGCTCGGAGATCCATGACGTCAACAAAAATATTCTGCTCGGGACCCACTATTTATCACAGCTCATCAAGGAATTTGGAGATATACCCCTCGCCCTCGCTGCCTATAACGCGGGGGAAAATGCACTGAGGAAATGGATGGTCAAATATGATCGCGACGATATGATCGAGTTTATCGAAAACATACCGTACAGGGAAACAAGGTTTTATGTAAAAAGGGTATTGAAAAGTTACTGGCGGTACCGCTCGATATACGGCCTGCCTCTTGAAGATTCTCAGATAGTCGCCCAGGAGAAATAGCAGGCAACCGGCACATCCCTCCTCATTCTGCCTTATTACTGCACGTCATCCGGCGAGAATTCGGGGTTTACTTTTTGGGACGGTTTTGATAATTTACATGCAATGCAAGAAGGACTGTTCAATATTTTTAAGGAGGTTTCATCTGTGGAGAAGATACAGATGCTTGAAGAAAAGATAACAAAGGTCATCGAAAAGATCAAAACCCTTACCGAAGATAATGATAAATTGACCGGCAAGATGGAAAAACTTCGCGAAGAGATCGCAGGAAAAGACGAGGAAATAGCCTCGCTCAGGCGCGAACTGAAAAGCTCCGAGGCCTTGAAAACCGACATCGAGAAGCTGAACAGCGAGCGTGAGACGGTCAAGTCCCAGTTGGAGAACCTGATCAGGGAACTTGAATCAGTGGAGTTATAAGGTGGTTGCCGATGCATTCTGTTGAGGTACAAATACTCGGCCAGAGTTACTCGATAAAGACCGACGAGGACGAGGCCTACATAAAATCTCTGGCGCAATATATTGACGGCAAGCTGAAAGAGATATACAGCGTTGCGCCCAATATAAACCAGTCGAGGGCGATGGTAATGACCGCCTTCGGCATAGCCGACGAATTTTTTAAAGTAAAGATCGAATTGCAAAAGATTGACAGAATGATCGATGAGAAGACGAAAATTCTGTCGAGTTTTCTGGAATGAAAATCAGGAACTGAGCAATCCCATGCGCTCCTGGCGCAGGTTCTCAACAAGGTGACCGATGGAAGAAATTAACGACTTAGTGCAGGAGAGGCTCAAAAAACTTGAGCGGCTCAGGGAATCAGGGATTGAACCCTATGGGGCGCCCTTTGCCGCAGAGGACAAGGCGTCGGATATAACAAGTAAGTTTGGCGGACGGAGCAGGGAGGAGCTTGAAGCCGGGAAAGAGAGATGTTCTGTTGCCGGCCGCATCATATCCTTCAGGGATTTCGGCAAGACGGCGTTTGCCCATATCCAGGATGCATCGGGAAGGGTACAGGTTTATTTCTCCAAAGAAGTAATAGCCGGCAATCAGGATATCTTCAGGAACCTCGACATAGGTGATATAGTCGGGGTGGCCGGGCAATTGTTCAGGACGAAAACCAATGAGCTCACCATTCATGCAGACGGCATCACGTTGCTTTGCAAATCCCTCAGGCCGCTTCCGGAGAAATGGCATGGCCTCAAGGACATCGAGACCCGCTGCAGGCAGAGGTATGTGGACCTCATCGTCAACCCGCACGTCAGGGAGCTTTTCATCAAACGCAGCAGGCTTGTCAGGGCGATAAGGAACTATTTCGACGACAGGGGATTTATAGAAGTAGAGACCCCGATGATGCACCAGATACCCGGAGGGGCCGCTGCGCGTCCTTTTAAAACCCACCACAATGCGCTGGGACTTGACCTTTATCTCAGGATAGCCCCCGAGCTTTATTTAAAGAAGCTTCTTGTCGGCGGTTACGAAAGGGTTTATGAGATCAACAAGAATTTCAGGAATGAGGGGATATCCGCCAAACATAACCCTGAATTTACCATGCTTGAATTTTACATCTCCTACGAGGATTACAACTATCTGATGAAATTCACGGAAGAGCTTATCCCCCATCTCTGCAAAGAAATCAACGGGGACCTGCGCGTTCCTTTCGGTGAAGAGGGCGGAGAGGTCATCGACTTCACTCCCCCGTGGCCGAGGCTGACCATAGCGGACGCAATGGCGAGGGAAGGCGTTGATCCGGGCGTTTTCAGGGACGTGGAAAAGGCGAGACAGTTTGCCCTCGACAATAAAATTGACGTCGATAAAAAGACAACCCACGGAAAAATACTCGATGAGATATTCAAAAAGAAGGTCGAAACAAAGCTCATTCAACCCACTTTCATCACCGACTATCCTGTTGAGCTCTCGCCTTTGGCCAGGAGAAAAAAAGACAACCCTGAACTGGTGGAGAGGTTCGAGCTGTTTATCGGCGGAAGGGAAGTCGCAAACGCTTTTTCAGAGCTCAATGACCCGGCGGACCAGAGGGGAAGGTTCCTGGAGCAGGTAGAGGCCCGAAAGCAGGGCGATGAAGAGGCCGGGTTTATGGACGAGGATTTTGTCAGGGCGCTTGAGTTCGGTATGCCTCCGGCTGCAGGAGAGGGGATAGGCATAGACAGGATATTCATGCTTTTGACGAATACGTCTTCAATCAGGGACGTGATACTCTTTCCGCAGTTGAAACCGGAGCAATAGAGAATGTATGAACTTTCCCTACCCCTTTTTGATAGCCTTCCGTTATTTCAGATCTAAAAAAAAGCACAGCGGCATTTCGATCAACACACTTATATCGGTCGCAGGGGTCGCGCTCGGGGTGATGACGCTTCTGACCGTTCTCGCCGTAATGAGCGGTTTTCAGGATGACCTGCAAAAGAAGATACTCGGCGCAAACGCGCATGTCATAGTGCAGAGTTACGACGGCAACATAAGGGACCATGAGTCGGTAAGGGAAAAGATAAACGGGATCAGGGGGGTAACCGCTTCCTCTCCGGTTGTTTACGGGCAGGTCATGCTGAGGTCAGGCAGCAGGGCCTCAGGCGTTGTCGTCAGAGGCATAGATCCTGTGATAGAGCTCCAAACAACCGATATTCTTAATAAGCTCAAGGCCGGCAGCATCGATAATCTGAAGGAAGGCGATGGGACCCCGGGAATCATCGTCGGCAAGGAACTGTTGAGAAATCTCGGCCTGTTTGTGGGAGACGAGATCGAGATGATATCTCCGCTCGGGGAAATGGGCCCGCTGGGCATGATACCAAAAATGAGGAAGTTCAGGGTGGCCGGTTTCTTCGAGGCCGGCATGTTTGAATATGATTCAAGTCTTGCCTTTATTAATATTGGCGTCGCACAGAAATTTCTCGGACTTAATGACGCGGTCACAGCAATCGAGATAAAGCTGACCGACCCCTATCTGGCGGAGGAAGTTGCCGGGACGGTCGGCGGATTGCTTGGCATTCCCTACATCGCGCGCGATTGGATGCAGATGAACAGGAACCTCTTTTCCGCGCTCAAACTCGAAAAGATAGTGATGTTTATTATCCTTACTCTGATAATACTGGTCGCTTCATTTAACATCATCAGCAATCTCATTATGACTGTCATCGAAAAGTCACGGGAGATAGCAATCATTAAGGCCATGGGAGCGACCGGCAGGGGCATTATGTCCGTATTTATGATTCACGGGCTTATCATAGGTATTACCGGCACGGCGGTCGGCGTTCTTGGCGGATATGCACTGTGTCAGGTACTGAAGACGTATAAATTCATAAACCTGCCTGCGGACGTCTACTATCTGAGTTATCTCCCGGTGAAGATGGACCCCTTTGATTTCATCACCGTCCCGGCTGCTGCAATTTTGATAAGTTTCCTTGCGACAGTTTATCCATCGTGGCAGGCAGCAAGACTTGACCCTGTGGAGTCGCTCCGATATGAGTGATGCAACTATGGAATAGGGTGGGCTTATGTTCAGATTTTTATTCAGAACAATACTATTTATCGTCCTGGTAGTTTTTTTGTCGGCGGCGCTCGCGGTCTGGAAGGGGGGAGAGCCCTTCAGATGGTTAGGCGGAAAAACGGTAAACGCCGGGAGGGGAATAGAAAAATTCGGCGATTATGTCGATGATCTCAAAAAAGGGGGCCGCCAGATAAAAAAGACTTACGAATCGATCAAAGACGCCGTTACCTCTGAAAATGAAAAAGCAGCCGGCAAGGGTAAATAGTGGGGACCTTAATAAGCGTAAAAAATCTGAATAAGATATTTGCCACTCCCGGCAGCGCTCTTCATGTGCTTAAGGACATCAGCTTCGACGTCCCAAGAGGAGAGATGACTGCCCTCATGGGGCCTTCGGGAGTCGGCAAGAGCACGCTTATGCATATACTCGGGACACTCGACAGGCCTACGTCCGGGAATGTGTATTACGAGGGACGTGATGTATTTGAATTGAGAGATGACGCCCTTGCCGGTTTCAGGTGCAGGACTATCGGCTTTGTATTCCAGTTCCATCATCTCCTGCCGGAATTCAACACCATCGAGAACGTGATGATGCCGGCGCTCATCGCGGGCATCAATCATAAAGAAGCAGGTGAAAAGGCAAAGAAGCTGCTTGAAGGCGTCGGCCTTTCCGCAAGATTGCTGCATAAACCCGGCGAACTTTCGGGCGGCGAGCAGCAGAGGGTCGCAGTCGCAAGGGCGCTCATGCCGGGGCCTGAGATAGTGCTGGCTGATGAGCCTACAGGGAATCTCGACACGCAGACGGGCGATGAATTGTTCTCGCTTCTTGAGGAATTAAACGGGAGCGGGACAACCTTCATCATCGTTACGCATAATGAGAGTCTGGCTTCCCGCTGCGACAGGACCCTCAGGATGAGAGACGGAAGGATCATTGAGTGAGCATGACTCACCTTTCCGATGAAAATTTCGAGACCTTCTTTTTCAGCTTGATAAACCGGGATGCAATCGATTTGAGGGACATAACGTTCATTGATCCATGCGGCATGGTCGGGCTGCTCGATGCGGGAAGATATCTTTCACTCAATAACAAAAGGAAGACATTGGCGCTGCCCGCATCCGGAGACGTGCTCAAGTATCTTGAGCGGATGGATTTTTTCAGGTTTGCGGGACGTTATTTCGACCTCGTGCCCGAAGCGCCGGACCTGTCCGGTAAATTTCTGAGGAGCTCCGGAACGGACGTCCTTCTTGAGATAACGCCGATTGAAAAATCGGACGACATACATTTCATCGTCGGCAAGGTAAAGAAAAGGGCGCACAAAATTCTTGAGAAGCACCTTCACTATGATGACAACGCTATAAACGGTTTTATTGTAGCGCTTTCGGAAGTATGCCAGAACATCATCGAGCATAGTGAGAATACCGGTCTTGTAGGCATACAGAAATACCACTTTCAAAAACTCAATAAAAACGTTGTAAAGATCGCTGTTACGGACCTGGGTATAGGGTTCAGAAAGTCGCTTGCAACACGGTTCCCGATCAGGGATGATATGGAAGCGCTGGAAAAAGCGCTCCTTCACGGCTTATCAAGGCATGTTGACGAAGGACGGGGTCATGGGCTTGCTGCGGTAAAACGGTTTGTCAACCGGTGGGACGGTAAACTTTCCATACGATCGGGAAACGCGAAGCTTTCCATAATACCTGATTGGGGATGGGGGAAAAAAAGAGAGACGGGTCTTGCTTATTTCCCCGGCTCATACATTAATATAATGCTGCTTGAAGTTTAAAATATCGGAGAAATTTATGCGAGCCAATATGTTGAAAAAGAACGTGATAATTCAGCCTGACCTTTTTGAAACGGGATTTGCCGTCATGCATTGCGACGGCGCATCGAGCGGTAACCCGGGGAAGTCCGGGATAGGGGTGGCAATTACCATCAATGAAGAGGACGCGGACCGTCTGGGAATAAAAGGCGATTACAGGATTTCGGAATATATCGGGATTGCCACGAACAATGTAGCTGAATACACGGCACTCATAAAGGGACTTGAAAAAGCGAGGTCTTTGGGGATAAGAAAAATAAAGGTCTTTATGGACTCGGAGCTGCTGGCAAGGCAGATAAATGGCCTCTACAGGGTCAGGAATGAAAAATTAATACCTTTATGGGTACAGGCAAAAAATATCCTGAAGGACTTTGATTCATATACCGTTACTCACGTCCCGAGGGAGATGAATAAAGAAGCGGACTCGCTGGCAAGACGGGCTGTTTCCAGGGCAGCCTCGTAGAGTTGTGACGGATTTTGAGGCTATTCCTGAAACTTCCCTTTTCTTCTCCTGACACTTCTTGTAACTCCTGTACTTCATTCCGATTCCTCTTTGCATTTTTTTTGTGACAAACGACTCAGGGAAGGGATTACCCCGGTGTATAAAAAAACGCCCCCAATAAATGGGGGCGCTAAGGTTTTTTATTTTGTGGTCGGAAGCTGTCTTACCTTACGCTGAAATTTTCAAAAAGGGCATGGCTCTGGCGCACTCCGAGTCCTGTTAAGCCTGTTCCCATCGAAGTATAATCCGCTTCGGTCTTATATACGTATCCGCTTCCCTGTTTGTCGTCTGCATAAAGCTTTACATTAGCTCCGTTTATCTCGACCTTCACCCGATACCACTTCGACGTGTCTATGGGCTCACTGAATGAAGCTATATCATGCCAGGTCCCGTCGCCGTTGTAATAACCGATTGTCCAATTGTCCACCCCGTCTTTCAGTGCCGCGTATTTGAAGTCATCCGGACCGTTATAATCGAATATAATGACGCCGTTCTTATTCCACCCGTCGGGCTGGCTGGAGACGTCCGATTCGATTATCATGGATTCCGAGGTCTTGTAGCCGCTGTGGAGCGAGATGCCGAACGGCTCCGTAATATCCAGACCGTCGTATTGTATACCCGGGAGCCATGTGCCTGAGACCGTCATCCATTGTGAAAAGATGAAGTCTTTAAAAAGCGCATGGCTCTGGCGTACTCCCAGACCGAGCCTGCCCTCTCCCATCTCAAGGAAGCCGATCCCTGTCTTATATACGTATCCGTTTCCTGTTTTATCGTCGACATAAAGCCTAACAAAACTGCCGCTTATTTCCGTCCTCATACGGTACCATCTCGACGTGTCTATGGGCTCACTGAATGAAGCTGTATCATGCCAGGTCCCGTCGCCGTTGTAATAACCGATTGTCCACTTGTCCGCCCCGTCTTTCATGGCCGCGTATTTGAAGTCGTTCGGACTTTTATAATCAAATACAATGACCCCGTTCTTATTAACTCCATCGGGCTGACTGTTAATATCCGATTCAATTTCAATTGTATAGGAATTGGAGGTCTTAGCGCCGTTGTGAAGCGAGATTCCGAACGGCCCTGTTGTATCGAGACCGTCGGATTGGCTGTCTCCAATCTGCCATGTGCCTGAGACCGGCGTCCACTCTGAAAAGGCAAAGTCTTTGAAAAGGGCCTGGCTCTGGCGCACTGCCAGGCCGAGTCCGCCTGTTCCCACAGAACTGAAGTCGGCTTCGGTCTTATACGCATATCCGCTTCCTTGTTTGTCGTCGACATAAAGCTTTACATTAACGCCGCTTATCTCCACCCTCATCCGGTACCATCTCGATGTGTCTATGGTCTCGCTGAATGAGGCTACATCATGCCAGGTCCCATCGCCGTTGTAATAACCTAACGTCCATATATTTGCCCCGTCTTTCATGGCCGCGTATTTGAAGTCGTTCGGACCTTTATAATCAAATACAATGACGCCGTTCTTATTTAACCCGTCGGGGTTGCTGTAGATATCGGCTTCTATTGCAATCGATTGTGATGTCTGGGCATTACCATACAACATTATGCCGAAAGGCCCGGCAGCATCAGCGCCGCTGTAGTCGTCATTTACCTTCGTCCAGGTGCCGGACACGGATGTAAACGGAAGCAAATCATAACTCATGTCATAACCCGCGCCTGCCCTTATTCCCACACCCGGCTCAGTTTCATATCCCCATGCTACTGCTTGTATTTTCTTCCTTGCCAAACCGTAATAAGCTATATCCATCTGTACCCAACCGTAACGGTTGCCGGGCAGCTTTATGCCGATATATTTGTCATCGAAGCTGCTACCATAAGTCGAAGCAGAGGAAAAAATGCTGTCGCCTCCTATTACTTCACCGGCATTGAAAAGCTTAAGGTTAGTACCACTGCGGGCAACTTCATATCCTGTGCTCCCACCTGCATAATACCCCAAATATGTCCAAGCCCGTATTCCTTCTGTCCATACCTGCTCGGATTCAGGCATAGTGACATCCAAATATTTTGAAGAATAACACCCCAGCGATGAACCGCCCTGACACAATGTAACCGGTCCGTCATACCTCACAACCTCTGCATAAGCCTCGGTGCCCGCAGCGAGCGCAGCCGCCCCTGCAAGCCCTGCCAGGCCGGCTACTGCTGCATTTTTCTTATTCATAAGCCCTCCCTCTTAATGAAAAGATAGCTCATACCCCATGAGTATGGTTAATATACGAAATGAAGCTTGTATCCTGAATTCTCTATCTAAGTTAAGGCTAAGAACTTTTCAGCTTAAGGCGTGTTAAATATGGTTATAAGTTATCATCATGGGGGGGGGAAGTCAAGAAAAAAAAGCTAACAGAAAAAAGCTAAGGGCTGGGGCTTGAAAACGGAAAAGCGAACGGGCCGGGACATTTTCAAGCCCCGACCCTGAGTCACTCTTTGCGTCAGTCATCAGGGCTGGATTCCGCGATAGGGGATAAGGAGATTATTGTAGGGGATATTATCCTGACCGAGGTCTTACAGGGGTTTCAAAACGATAATGACTTTAAAACTGCAGAAAAACTGTTGTTGGATTTCCCATTCATGGAGATGGCAGGCCGGGAACTTGCAATAAAGAGCGCCATGAATTATCGCTTTCTCAGAAAGCAGGGAGTCACTGTACGAAAAACTATCGATGTTATGATAGGAACTTTTTGTATTCATTATCGTTTCTCTCTGCTGCATGATGATAGGGATTTTGGACCCATGGAGAAGTATTTAAAACTGAAGGCTGTCAGAATCTAACACCATATGATGAAATTGAAAGATATAGGTTTTGATGAATGGTTCGAAACACATTTTAATGCCTTACGTCAGGATGGTTACGATATAGCGCGTGTATTGGCGGTTGATCGTGGTTCATATCTTATCAGAAATGAACTCGGAGAGGTCACGTCTGAACTGGCGTGGAAATCAATATCCGTATCACTCCTCAGCAAAACCGCAACCGCTCTCTTCAAGAGGGTTCATCCAGCTTACTTCATCTTTAACCGATGGTCCCTGTTCAGTCCCGTCTTCAGTCAGTTGCGCGTTCATTTTCTTCAGTTCGGAAATTTCCTTTGCCATCTTATCAATCGCCTTTTTCATCTTCTCCAGGACATCGAGATTTATCCACTGTTCGTTCTCTACAGGATAAGGCGGATTTACGCTGTTGCCGTAAACAATCCATGAATCGTCATAAACTGCAGGGTTTTTAAATCCGAGCAGCCTCATCGCAAGATATGTTACCGTCGACCTCGCCCCTGTCTGACAATATGAGATGGTCCTCTTGTCCCTGTCGAGAGTAGAATACAACGGCAGTAATTTATCAGGGTATATCACCCCTGTCTTTTTATCGTAGTTGGAGGTTTCCGGCACATTTAATGTTGTATGTGGCAGTCTGCCTCCCCTTAAAGACCTGATGTCGAGTCCCGCGTATTCGTTTTCGCTCCGGGAATCCACAAGCTGAACGTCTTTTGTTTTTCTTTTTACAATCGCAAGTATTTCATCAGTTGTCGCAATTACAGATGCGTTGACCTTTGCATTAAACCTTGCATTTTTTACTTGAGGTACATCCTTATCTACAGGTTTGCCCCTCTTTTTCCACTCGTCAAAACAACCGTTCAGAAAATGCGCCCTGTCGTGTCCGAGATACTCCAGTGCCCAGAACCCGATAGTCGCATGGTCAAGGTTTTTGGCGTCCGCATAAACCACTACGTGTTTGTTGTTGTCTATGCCTGCATTGCCGAATACCTCTTCCAGTTCCCGGACCGGTTTTATCCTCTGCGTGCCGTCTTTGAGAATAAACCTGCACGAGTCGCCCAGTGTTACAGCGCCCCTGATGTGTCCGGCGTCATAAAGTTTTTTCGTGCGGCAATCAAGGACGACCCAATCAGGCCTGTCTATCACCCTTTCAACATCATCAATAGTCATGAGAATACCCGGACCGGTTCCTGCGAGGACAAAAACAGGCGATAATATGAACAGGCAGACTAAAAGACTAACTGCCGCTGACAGCGGGGGTTGTTTTTTCATTCAGTAATTCCTCTTC